>CALJHI010000066.1 GCA_938075575.1 uncultured SAR86 cluster bacterium
AAATCACTTATCACTCTTATACCGAGAGCCTTTAAAGAATTTTCTATTTCTAATGCGTAATCATCAGCATCAGAGATTATTGTAGCTATCGCAATTTGGTCGGGGGCCAACCACAGTGGTAACTTGCCTGAGTAGTTTTCAATTAAAATTCCAATAAATCTTTCAAATGATCCAAGTACTGCGCGATGAATCATGACAGGTTTATGTTTAGAACCGTCTTCACCTACATATTGAGCATCTAATCTGTCAGGAAGATTGAAGTCAGCTTGGAAGGTACCACATTGCCACTCTCTTCCAATCGCATCAGTTAAAACAAAATCTAACTTAGGCCCATAGAAAGCTCCTTCGCCTGGAACAATTTCAAAAGGAAGATTTAGATTAGATATTGCTTTCTCTAAAGCGCTCTCAGCCTTATCCCAAACTTCATCACTACCAACTCTTGTTTCAGGGCGTGTTGATAGCTTGATGTCAAAATCTTCAAAACCAAGCTCTTTATACATTCCTGATAAAAGCTCTATAAATAGTCTCGTTTCTTCTTCAATTTGATCTTCAGTACAAAAAATATGTCCATCATCTTGGGTAAATCCTCTTACTCGCATTAATCCGTGCAATGTTCCAGATGCCTCGTATCTGTGACAGGACCCAAATTCAGCAAATCTTATAGGAAGATCTTTATATGACTTTAAACCATGATTATAAACCTGAACATGGCAGGGACAGTTCATCGGTTTTAAAGCGTTAGTCCTTTTCTCATTAGCATGCTCCTCGTCTATTTCGGTAATAAACATATTCTCTCTATATTTATCCCAATGGCCTGATGCTTCCCATAATTTTCTATCTACGACTTGTGGGGTCTTAATTTCTTGATAATTAAATTCTTCCAATTTATCCCTTACAAAGCTTTCAAGGGTTTTATATATTGACCATCCCTTTGGATGCCAAAAAACCATACCTGGAGCCTCTTCTTGAAAATGAAATAATGACATCTCTTTACCCAGCTTTCTGTGATCTCTCTTTTCAGCCTCCTCTAGTGAAAGCAAATAGGATTTGAGATCTTTTTCATTCTTCCATGCAGTACCGTAAATCCTTGTTAGCATTTTATTATCGGCATTGCCTTTCCAATAAGCACCTGCAACTTTTGTTAATTTAAACGCGCCAATATGACTAAGATTTGGTAAATGAGGGCCTCTACATAAATCAACAAACTCATCATTGTCTTGATAATAAAGCTGGAAATTATCCTCTTGCTCTGCCTCTTCAATAATAATTTCTTTATAGGATTCGCCTTTTTTATTAAAAATATTAACAGCCTCTTCTTTAGTGTGTAGTTTTTTTGTTATTGAAGAGTTGGATGAAATAATTTTTTTCATCTCAGATTCGATCTTTTCTAGATGATCGTTTGTGATAGTTTCTGTAGATTCAAAATCATAATAAAAACCATCTTTTATGGTTGGCCCTATTGCGAGTTTTGTTTGTGGGTATATATTCTGGACTGCTCTAGCTAAAACCTGGGCAGTTAATGTGTGTCTCATTATCTCCAAACCCTCATCTGAATTAATGGTAATAATAGAAACTTCAGAATCATCATTGATTGGATCTGATAAATCATTCTGAATACCATTAACCACTACAGCAAGCGCAGCTTTAGCAAGACCAGGGCCTATACTTTGTGCAAGATCCAAGCCGGTTGAACCTTTAGGCAACTCTCTAATACTTCCATCTGGCAAAGTGATATTCATACTAAACATTATATAGCGAAATATCTATTAGTATCAGCACAACTTCTCATTAAATGCTCTTTAATTTAATATATCTATCAAGTCTTTAATTAGCATGTATTTGCCTTCTTAGTTAAATGGATATAACAGATCCCTCCTAAGGATTAGTTGCAGGTTCGATTCCTGCAGAGGGCACCAAAATAAAAAAGCCAGCTAAAGCTGGCTCTATTAATGTTTGAAATCTAATGAGGTGATGCCTCGGGTTGATAGTCATAATAACCCTCTACAGGAATCATTAAATGAACATATGGTGTTCCTTTAAACATTACATAAGGTCCTCCACTTGTATATTCTGTAGATTGACCATCTAAAGATGAAGGGTTTTTTGGCATTAACATCAAATGAGCTCCTGACTCAATAAAATGCTTATGGCCCATATTTTTTTGTCCGTCTGTATATGGTTTAAAATTATCTACTCCTAAATCTCCATGTAACATCCATATCCAGCCATCAGATTCAAGCTCAGGTATTTGTTGGGATTTATATGCATTAGCCCATGCAACTGCATTAGAATCAGAACAGGCAGGGGCTGCGTCATGAGGGGTTTTAAATCCTCCCTCAGGCATTGGCATGAATGGCTCACATCTCCAACCATTACTTCCTTTTCTAATAACTTTTCCAGAAGCTCCTATTACAGTAGCGTGATCTCCAATAAATGCCGGAGCAGCTGATGTAAATGCTTTTATCTGCCATTCCTTTGAATTTCCACCCTCATGATGACCGGCGGTAATATTGATTGCAGTAAGTAATAAAAAACTAAACACTATTTTTTTCATATCTCTCCAAATTAAATAAGATTTATTTACTTTAGCACATCTTTTTTGTATAAAAAAACCCTCAATTGAGAGGGTTTTATATAATTTTTATATACTAATATATCAATCTTCAAAATCACCTTCGGCAGTTTGATGGACACCACCATAGGCTGCTGAAGAAAAGTGATTTGTTTTAACAACCCATTTCATTCCCTCTTTAACCCATACTGATGTAACTCTTGTTCTGTAAGGTCTTAACCCTCCATTACTGTCAGGAACTAAACCCTCGGCATAATACCTTGAATAAACAACGTCATTAGTTAGTTGATGTGCTTCAGAGCCAAAAACATTTATAACCCCTGCATTTTCCGGAGTAGTTCTTGCCCAATCATCAGCGCTTTGAGTTACATTTGGTTTATGAAAGCTTCCATCAGAATTAGATCCCAGCATTCCTGATTTAGATGTTAAAGCAACAACCGTATCAAAATCTTTTTTATTTCTAGCATCCCAGTAGGCTTCAACATTTGCTATAACTTTTTTTTCTGCGCTTGAGTGCCCGTCTGCAAACGCTGGAGCAGCTGTTGCTAATAATAAAAAACTTAGTAAATACTTTTTCATAATTTCTTCCTTTTATATTGATTTGATAAACATATATTTACATTACCATAATTAAAAAGTTCTAAAAGAAAAAATGTATTTAATTTAATGCTTAGTGCTAAGATTTATTTTTGAATAGGCCGCCACTTAGAGCCATCTTTTGAATCAAGTATTTCAACACCCATCTCAGTCAGTTTGTCTCTTAAAAGATCAGCCGCGGAATAGTCTTTATTGCACTTAGCTTCATCTCTTTGGACCATGAGCTTTTCAATTAAATCAGTATCTAAATTAGTTGCATCTCTTTCAAACCAATATTTAGGGTCTTCGTTGAGAATTCCTATTAACTGACCTGATGCTTTAATAGTTTTTATAGATTCTTGTTTATGTTCTTCGGGTTGAGACAAGTAATCTTTAGCCAATGAATTAAGAATTGATATAGCCTTAGGCGTATTTAAATCGTCAGAAAGAGCCATCTTAATTTCATTATCGGCATTGCTTAAATCATTATTTTCAGAATGATCATCATCTAATAGAATTTTATATAGCCTATCTAAAAGTTTCTTAGATTGATGAACAATGCCTTCGTTCCAGTCAAGCCCTTGCCTGTAATGAGAAGATAACAACGACAATCTTATTACTTCACCTTTAAATCTATCAGTCAGCTCTTTTACTAAAGTTATGTTATTAAGAGATTTTGACATCTTTTCGCCATCAACAGTTACAAATCCATTATGCATCCAGTATTTGGCATAAGACAAAGGATCATCGGCAGAACCACTAGCACAGCAGCTCTGTGCTATTTCATTCTCATGATGAGGGAAAACAAGATCTCTACCGCCACCATGAATATCAAATGGAAGTCCCAATGTTTTTTCTGACATTGCAGAGCATTCGGTGTGCCAGCCCGGTCTGCCATAGCCCCAAGGTGAATCCCATCCAGGCTGATTCTCAGTGCTCGGTTTCCACAATACAAAATCAGCTGGATCTTTTTTGTATGGTGCTATCTCCACCCTGCTTCCCGCTAACTGCTCATCTCTATTTCTCTTAGATAAACATCCATAATTATCAAAAGATAAAACATGGAATAACACATGCCCTTCTTTCTCATAGGCATGGCCATTACTTATAAGAGTTTGTATTAATAGAATCATCTCGGAAATAAACTCAGTTGCTTTAGGCTGAAAATCTGGAGGAGAAACACCTAAAGCCCTCATATCTTCATTATATATGTCAGTATATTTTTCTGTGATCTGAGAAATTGGAATATCTTGATCTAATGCAGCTTCTATAATCTTGTCATCAATATCAGTAATGTTTGAAACATAAGTTACCTTTGGAAAGCTATATTTAAGAAATCTAACAAAGGTATCAAAAACCACCGCCATTCTTGCATTCCCCATATGCGCATAATTGTAAACTGTGGGGCCACATGCATAAATTTTTATATGATTTTCGTCCAAAGGCTTAAAATCCTCTTTCTTGCTTGTGAAGCTATTATGGATTTTTATATTTTGCACGACAGACATCTTTTATTTATTTAAATCTATTATATCTAAGTCTCTAAGTTTATTTAATAGAGGTAATAATGGCATTCCTCTTACGGTATAAGAAGATCCCTCTACAGATTTAAATAAATTGCATCCAAGTGATTCGAACTTATATGCACCAGCAGCATTAATAGGATTTTCAATTTCTACATAATTTTCAATTTCTGATTGAGACAAATCATGCATAACCATCTCAGCAAACTCACAATACTCCCATATAGACTGTCCTGAGTTGAATATACAGATACCGCTATACTGAAAATGAGATGTTCCAGATAGCTTAAGTAAATTACTAATTGCCTTATCTTTTGATCCTGGTTTATCAAAAACTTCATTTTGGTAGATGCACATCTGATCTCCGCCGATAACAAAGGCATCTGGAAATTTATTACTCACTTCTTCTGCTTTTGCGCATGCAAGCGCAATAACTTGTTGATCAAAAGGCTTTCCTTTCATTTGCTTTTTTATAATATCTTCATCTACAGAAGAAGGCTCTATAGAAAAGTCTAGACCAGCTTCAGTAAGCATAGCCTTTCTACTTTCTGAGCCTGAAGCTAGGATGATTTGTTCTTTTGGTAAAATAAATGGCGGCATTAAAACATGCCCTTAATTAAAATTTCTTTGGAGAATGAATCAAATGCATAAACTCTTCTCTAGTTTCAGGATTATCCCTAAAGATACCGAGCATTCTGCTTGTGATGGTGCTAGATTCAGTTTTATGAATGCCTCTTGTAGACATGCATTGGTGTCCAGCATCAATAACAACAGCGACGCCTTTGGGCTCTAAAACTCTGTGGATAGTATCTGCAATTTGTGCAGTCATAGTCTCTTGAGTTTGAAGTCTTTTACCAAATATATCAACGATCCTGGCTAACTTACTGATGCCAACTACTCTTTTATTGGGAATGTAGCCTACATGAGCCACTCCTATGATTGGGACCATGTGATGTTCGCAATGAGATTCAACTCTAATATTTCTCACTATTACAGCATCATCATAACCCTCAACTTCTTCAAAAGTTTTTTCAAGCACCTGTTCAGGATCTTCTTCATAGCCTGCAAAAAACTCTTTGTATGCCCTAATAACTCTATCAGGAGTTTCAACCAGCCCCTCCCTAGTCGGGTCGTCTCCAGCCCATGATATTAATGTTTTTACAGCATTTAACGCCTCTTCTTTAGATGGCTTTCCAGTCATTTAGGTCTCCGGTAATTGTTTTTTTTGTTTATTCTATATGATATTTATTAATAATGGAGCAATCTTATTGGAATCTTTGGGATTAAAAAGATAAAAAAATTTAAATTTTTGCACATCTGGATGCATAATAAACAGAAAAATATTAACTAATATGGCAATAAAAGCTTTAATAAATCCGGTCACACCCTTCGCACAAAATGCTCCGATAATATTTTGTACGGAGACAATGAAATGTGCCTTTGTTGATCCTGGGGGTGATGCTGAAAAGCTTTTACAAATTGCAAAAAATAATAATTTAATTCCAGAAAAAATTTTACTTACCCATGGCCATGCAGATCATGCTGGAGCAGCTATGGAGATTTCTGAAATACTAAATATAAAAATTGAAGGGCCGCATAAAGAAGATAAATTCCTTCTTGACTCACTTGAAAGTCAGGGTCAGATGTTTGGGATGATGGCCAGAGATTGTGAGCCTCATTTTTGGTTAGAAGATGGTGATAAGGTTAGTCTTGGTAATGAAATGCTTGATGTGATATTCACCCCTGGCCATACTCCAGGTCATATTGTCTTCTATAACTCAGGTTCAAAATTAGCACTAGTTGGTGATGTTATTTTTAAAGGCTCTATTGGTAGGACTGATTTACCTAGAGGAAATCATCAAGATCTAATAAATTCAATTTCTAAAAAGCTATGGCCTCTTGGTCAAGAGATAACTTTTATATGTGGTCATGGTCCAAACTCAACATTTGGAGAAGAAAGAAGGTCAAATCCCTTTGTATCTGACACAGCTTTAAACTAAAGTTACCTTTTAGTATATCTACCACCCGATAATGTATTTGAAAGCAGCTTAATTAATGCAGGGGCATACTTTATTAAAAAGACTAAAAATTTATATCTTTTGCTCGGTATGCAGTAGGACTTTGCATTAAGAGTTGCCTCCACTGCCTCTGCTGCAACATCTTCAGCATTTAACTTCATAAAAGCAGGCACTTTATCCATATGATCCTGAACTCCGCTAGCAGAATGAAATTCTGTCACAACATAACCAGGACATACAGCTGTGCATGAAACACCCTTATGCTTATAATTAACATTTAATGCATCGCTGAATCTATTCATGAAGGTTTTAATTGGGCCATATAAAACCTGTATGCTGGATGGTGGTGTAAAAGATGCTACAGAGGATATGATCATTATTTTTCCTGACTTTTTCTCAAGCATGTCTGGTATAAAGGCCTTTGAAAGAGCAATTACAGATGTGCTTAACACTCTTATAAATTTTTCCTCTTCCTCCATGGAGGTTTTGTGGAATTGTGATTCGATACCGTAACCAGCGTTATTGACTAACACCTCCACATCATAGTTTTTTTCTTTGCAGAAATTATAAATATGCTTGGGTGCATCTATGTCGCTTAAATCGCTAGATATAAAATCTGTTTTGATATTGTATTTTTGCTGTAATTCTTCGGATAGATTTCTTAACCTTTCCTCTCTTCGAGCTGTCAAAATTATTCCAAAGCCTTTTTGAGCTAATTGATGAGCTATTTGAAGACCGATTCCAGACGATGCTCCAGTGATAAGTGCGTATTTATTTTCCATATATTATTTATATTTAATTTCAGTATATTAATTCTAACAGGTTGGGTTTTATTATAGAATTAGTGTCCAAAATAAATAAAGG
>CALJHI010000067.1 GCA_938075575.1 uncultured SAR86 cluster bacterium
AACCGCTCAAGTTTTTTAGCCTGATCAAATAAGTTTCCATTTCCATGCAAAAGCTTATTTTCTGCTCCCTCTAATGCAGAGAAAGACATATTCAAATGTCTTTTTAGCTCTTTAATATCTGTATTTAAACCATTAAATTTATCAATCATCAAGCCAGCTCTCTTTGCAATATCTTGCGCATTCTTATTTTGTGAATCCAGCTTCCATAAACTCTCGGCCATTCGTAGAATAGATATAAGATTGATGGGAGTGACGAACCCCATTTGATTCTGCATTGCTAGCCTCTGAATATCCCAATCAGACTTTAATGCAGAGGATAAAGCTGACTCTAATGGAACAAAAATTAGAACATAGTCAGGCGCATTAAGACCCTCAAGAGAAGTATAGTCCTTCTCAACTAGCCCCTTCATATGATTCTTGATAGATTTTACATGTTCCTTAAGAGCAGCCTTTTCATCAACAGAGTTATTTGCATCAATAAATTTTGTATAAGCAGTGAGAGAAACTTTTGAATCAATAATAATATTTCTATTATCTGGCAGATAGATCACCGCATCCGGAAAATAATTTTTACCATCTTTACCTTTAAAAGATTTCTGAAGTTCATAATCTATCCCATTCCTTAGTCCTGATTCTTCCAATGTTCTCTCTAGGACCATTTCACCCCATGCACCCTGAGATTTTGAGTCAGACTTTAACGCATTTGTTAGATTGTCTGCGTCAACACTGATTTTGGTTGTTTGTTCTACGACTTTTTCTACCTGCAAAGAAAAATTTTCTTTAGCACTGGCTTGCTCTTTTTTGAGTTCACTTATTTGATTGTTGAGCATTCCGATTTGTTCTTTAAAGGGTGCCAGGGTCTGTTGAAGTCTTTCAAAATTATTTTTATTTACTGACTCGCTACTTTCTTTAAGTATTTTATTTGCCAAGTTAATAAAACTTAATTCAATAAATTTATTTCTTCTTTTGCTTATATAGTAAATAATTGCAATTATAATTAATGCAACTAAAGTAATTGCTATTAAAATAACGAAATTTTCTTGAGCCATAATTATTTTTTATTTTTTAACTAATACATCAAACATATCATGTCAGATTCTATTCTAAACCATTTTCAAGATTTAAAGTCCTCAGGCCTTAATATAGACATAACCCGAGGAAAGCCTGAATCTAAACAGTTAGATCTTAGTAATGAGCTTTTAACAATTGAAGTTGAGCCTTATTTAGGTAGCGTAGATTTAAGAAATTATGGAGAGCCTTTAGGGCTAATAGAGGCCAGAAAACTTGGCGCAGAGCTTCTAGGCGCTCCTGTAGAAAATATTATTACAGGTGAGCAGTCTAGTCTTCTGCTTTCCTATCAAACAATGTTATCGCATTATTTATTTGGAGTAGATATTGCTTGGAAGGATTTAAAATCTCCTAAGTTTATCTGTCCAGTTCCTGGCTTTGATAGACATTTCAGAATGTTTGAAGATTTGGGCATTGAAATGCTCACAGTGCCTCTTACCGATAAAGGAATATCAATCACCGATTTAGAGGATATTCTTAATAAAGAAACAGATATAGTTGGATTGATTTGTGTCCCAAGACACTCCAATCCATCTGGTGAGGTTTTTTCAGATCAAAATATTTTAGAAATCTTTAGATTGGTAAAAAATTACTCCAAAGATTTTGTTGTCTTGTTTGATAATGCATATTTAGTTCATGACTTCCTGCCTACCATGAAACAGTCAGATGTTTGGGATCTAGCCAAGAAAGCCAATGCTTTAGATAACGCAATAGTAGTCACGTCTTTCTCAAAAGTTACCTTTGGAGGAGGAGGGCTATCATTCTTGGCGGCATCTGGAAAAAATTTAGAACTCATCAAAAGAATGAGAGCATCAATGGTTATATGCCCAGATAAAATTAATCAAAAAAAACATATTGAATTTTTTAAAAATAAAGATTCAATTCTGGATCATATGGAGCTTCACGCAAAACTTATTCGTCCAAAGTTTGAGATTGCATACAAAGTTCTTGAAAGCATTTCAGATAAATATGGCTCCTTCTCAAGACCTACAGGGGGCTATTTCATAACCTATACAACTAATAAACCAATTGCCACAAAAGTTATTGAAATCTGTAAGTCCGCTGGAGTTCTGATAACACCAGCCGGAGCTACTTTTCCATACGGCACTGATCCGCTAGATAACACTATCAGAATTGCACCAACATTTATCGAAGAAAATGATTTAGCAGTTGCCATGGATGTTTTTATAACAGCTGTACAAATAGCTCATGACGATCTATTGAAATAGTTATTAATTACTAATTATTAGTTCTTGTATGGGGTATATATTTCTTCCCATCAAAATGTGAAAAGATCTTTCTAATGTCTGGGTGGCAACATTCCTTCATATTTTGGTCTAGCGAGAGGTTTTGCTCAGAGACGTAGGCAATATAAAAAATATCTTTATTCTCAGCCAATAGGTGATAGAAAGGTTGATTTTTATGAGGCCTGATCTCTTTTGGTATTGCTAAATACCATTCTTCACTATTATTAAATACAGGGTCAACATCAAATATCACGCCTCGGAAGTTTAGATATTTATGTTTTACAATTATTCCAATAGAGAACTTTGCTTCTATGAGTTCATGCATTATATTAATAAATTAAATCATTTTAGGTAATTTGTCATGGATCAAAAAATATTAGTTGTCTCCTCAAATGAAATTTCTGGTTATGACCACATAGAATGTCTTGGTATTGTTCAAGGCAGTACAGTTAAATCAAGAAATTTCTTAAGTGATTTCTTGGCATCTTTAAAAACTATTATAGGAGGAGAGTTAGTAGGATATTCAAAGCTTCTTGCATCCGCAAGAGAGCAGGCATATGATCGCATGATTCAAAATGCTGAAGCACTAGGAGCAGATGCAATTGTAAGCTTTAGATTCCAGACCTCATCAATCGCTAAAGGAGCATCTGAGATATTAGCTTACGGCACAGCTATAAAAATAAAAGGTAAATTAAATGAATAAAACAGAAAAAACAGCGTTCAGAGAAGCAATCATAGTTGTATTAATGGGGGCAGCTATCAATTTTCCACTTCAAACCTTCTTGCTGTGGTTAACAATAGATAATTGGCATTGGTCTAATCCATTATCAATTTCGATATTCACTCAGTCAATATTAACAGTTGTGGCACTAATAAGGGTTTATTCTATTAGAATGCGATTTCAAAGAGGGAAGTTTTAGCCTTTCTTCTTTTTTTCTTTCATTTTTTTTGCCATACCCATTTTTACTCTTTTATTTACCATATCCTTACACCAAACATCATAAACAGTGGAGTAACTGGCAGCCTGGCTTGCAAGAAAACTTGCTTTAGCCCATCTTTCTTCATTGTATAGATCTTCTTCAACATCCTCCCAGGCCTTATCTGCCATAACAAGAAATGCCGCGACAGCCTCTTTAGTTTCTTTACATTCTTTAAAATTAAGCAGGTAGTTTGGATGGTTCATTCGAGACTCATCAGCATTTTTTTTTGATTCATGATGGTCTGCAAAAATCGATGTTGAGAATGTTAAGGCCATAATTGGCAAAATTAATTTATTCATAAAAATCTCCTAATGTTATTCTAGTATGACATAAACTCTATTTATTAGTTCAGTCCTGCCTCATGATGTCACTGTATTCAAGAATATGAGAGCCACAAAAGTCTTTGTTAATTAGGGAGACTATGGATGAAGCAACATTGACAGCATTAATATTTCTAAATTTTTTTAGAAAGCCGACCATCATAGGAGCCATAAAATATGAAATCGTTTCATAGACTTTTATTTCCCATGCAATTTTATAATCTCTTGTTCCTAGAAGATGGCCAGGCCTTGCTATGATAACTTTATCAAAACCAATATTTAAAATTTCTTTTTCTAGCATTCCTTTAACTTTGAGATAAAAATTTTTAGAGTTTTGATTTGCACCTACTGCTGAAACTATTGATATCTCTGTTGCCCCTTTATCAAATGCAGCCTTAGCAAGACCAACTGGCATTTTTAAATCAACTTCTAGAAAATTTAAGCGGTCTTTTTTTCTTATATAAAGCAATTGCATAAGCGAAAGCCTAGTCCCTGTTGCTATACATACATGATCACAGCTTGGAATATTTGCTAGGATAGCCTTGCTATCTAAATCTGACACAATCTCCTTTATTAAATCAGATTTATGCCCAAGGCTTTTTCTATTAATTTGAATTTGCTTGTATTTATGATCTTTAAGAAAGCTATAAAGATTTTTCCCAATTAATCCTGAAGCACCAATCAGCAGCACAACCTTATCATTCAAAACAAAATACCCTCAATTTGATTAATAATTTTGCCAATAGATTCTGATCCATTAATTGTTTTATCTTGATATTTTTTATATAAAGGGAGTCTCTCCGAATAAGCTTCCTCAACGCTAAAACTTTTAGGTACTGCAAATCCTCTTCCAGACGCATCTCCTATCCTTTTTTTTATATCTGAAAAAGAAGCATCTATAAATATAAGTAGTGAGAATTGCTTAAGGTGCTTTATTGCTCTATCTGAATAGACAGCGCTACCGCCTGTTGAGATAACTTTATACTTATTATCAAGACCCATTATCACTTCTTCTTCAGCCTCTCTTATAAATTTATAGCCAAATTTTATTTTAATATCTTCCATCGAAGCATTATATTTTTTTTCAATCAACTCATCAGTATCACAAAACGAAAGATCATATTTTTGTGAAACTATTTTCCCAATAGTTGATTTGCCGCAACCAGCCATCCCAATAAAACTAATAGATTTCTTTAAAATCATACCTATTAATTATAGGCTTTTTACATTGCCGAGACTTGGATATTTCTATATATATCAATGATTTTTAAAAATTTTATTTATAGTTTTTTCTTAGGCTGCTAAAATAAAATCATGAAATATTTAAATGAGTCTAATAGGTTTCATCTTGCTATAGCAGTCAAAAGCATTGATGAATCAAAAAAATTTTACTGTGATTTAATGGGTTGCCAGGCTGGTGATTTTGAGGAAGGTAGATGGCAAGATATAAATTTTTGGGGAAATGAGCTAACTCTTCATCATGGGCCAGATGAGGTAGCAAGCAAGAAAAGGCATGATGTAGATATGGGATCTGTTTCTGTTCCGCACTTTGGAGCCCACTTAAAAGAAGATGAGTTCTTTTCACTTAAAGATAGAATTGAGGCATCCGAACAGTTTGGATACTTCGATAAGCCTTATCGAAGATTTATTGGTAAAGATAGAGAGCAGGAGACATTCTTTATTCAGGATCCAAGTGGCAATGTTTT
>CALJHI010000068.1 GCA_938075575.1 uncultured SAR86 cluster bacterium
ATAATACTTGTTGGCGCACTTCTTGCTGCTAGTACTGGTATTGTTGGCGCAACAGTTGTAACTATGGGGTTAATGTCATTGCCAGTTTTACTTCAACAAGGTTATAAAAAAGATTTTGCATCTGGTTTGGTTGCCTCCACAGGAACCCTTGGTCAGATTATACCTCCATCTATTGCATTAGTTCTGCTTGGGGATGTTATGTCTAATGCATATCAACGAGCCCAAAATAATATGGGTATATTCTCTCAAAAAACTGTCACAGTTGGAGATCTATTTGTAGGAGCAATTGTTCCAGGAATTATGATTTGTATTGCTTATCTTATTTACACTATTTATCAAAACTCTAAAAATGAAGATATTATCTTTGAGCCTAATAAAGAATCTATACCGGCTCTAGAGATACTTAAAACTCTTGGCATGCCATTGGGATTAATATTTTTAGTTCTTGGTTCAATTATCGCGGGTATTGCAACACCAACAGAGGCGTCTGCTCTTGGAGCTATAGGTGCGCTCTTAATAGCTCTCATTAATAAGAAAGTTGATATAAAGTTTATTAAGGAAACTAGCCAGAGGACTGCGCTTGTATCCACAATGATATTTGCAATTTTAATTGGTGCGTCAATATTCTCTCTAATTTTTAGAGGTATTGGAGGCGATGAATTGATCGAACTAATTTTTGGATCACTTCCAGGCGGCCCTTACACTGCCTTGGTTTTTGTTTTGTTTTTAGTCTTCTTGCTAGGTTTTATCTTAGACTTTATCGAGATATGTTATGTAATAGTCCCGCTGGTAGCTCCGCCATTATTAATGATGGGGTTTGATCCTGTTTGGCTAGCAATTCTATTGGCTATAAATCTTCAAACCTCTTTTTTGACCCCGCCATTTGGATTTTCGCTTTTTTACTTGAGAGGCGTTGCTGATGAAAGTATTAAAACTTCAGAAATATATAAAGGGGTTATGCCCTTTATAGTTATTCAATTACTTGTATTAAGCCTAGTGCTTATTTTTCCTGGTTTATTATTTAAGACTTAAGCAGTGGGTTTCTGCCCCACTGATTCTCATCTTCTTTTGCTGGGAGCATGCACCATAATAAGACAACAAAAATACCTATTAAAGTAATATAGGACAATTGCCACCAGCCCGAATAACCATAATCTTGAAGACGTCTTGAGGTCACTGCAATAGAAAGAATTGCAAGTAATAAATTTAGAATTGAAGAAAGAGGCCCGGTTGCATTCGATTCTTCTATAGATACAAGCCCGGTAGCAAGCTCAATTAGGCTGACAATTAGGCCAAGAATAATCGATGCAAGCATAAAATACCAAAATTCACTTCTACTCGCTCTGCCGCTAAAGTTTTTCCAGTTTGTTAGAACTGATATAACTGCTTCCTTCATGTTCATAATAATTAACTGCCTAGATTGTATTTATCTAAAGATAGCAAAAAAAAATGATTTGAGGAATTTAAAAATATATTTAATTTAGATATCTTTTTATAAGCCGGCATTATTTTTTTCCAACGCCCTTTCTGCTCTATAGCTTGATCTAACCATAGGACCAGAAACAACCTCAAGAAATCCCTTTTTGAGACCAATCTGTCTATAGTTTTCAAATTCTTCTGGGGTTACCCATCTTTCTATTGGGTGATGATTGAGTGTGGGCCTAAGATACTGACCAATAGTTAAAATATCTACATTATGATCAATAAGATCATCCATTGTTTGTTCTATTTCCTCGTCAGTTTCTCCAAGCCCTGCGATGATACTGGTCTTGGTAAGAACATTAGGATTTATTTTTTTTGACTCTGCCAGAACATCCAGAGTTTGTTGATATCCTGCTCTGATATCTCTTACTTGATGGGTTAGTCTTTCTACGGTTTCAATATTCTGTGCAAATACTTCTAAGCCACAATTTACTAAAGTATTAATTGAAGATTTTAGCCCTTTAAAATCTGGTGTTAATGCTTCAACAGCGGTCTTAGGATTATGTTCTTTTATTAGCTTCACTGTATTTGCAAAATGTAATGCGCCTCCATCTGGCAAGTCATCCCTGTTTACTGATGTTAAAACAACATATTTTAAGCCCATTGTTTGAACAGCTTTTGCGGTGTTGAGTGGCTCATCTGCATCAAGCCATCCCTTTGGGTTACCTGTATCTACCGAACAAAATTTACATGCTCTAGTACAAACTGAGCCCATTAGCATAAATGTAGCAGTTCCTGCTGACCAACATTCGCCAATATTTGGGCAATGTGCTTCTTCGCAAACAGTATTAAGTCTCTTTGTGCTTACTTGATCTTTTACTTTATAAAAATTGGGATTAAATTCAGCCTTAACCCTCAGCCATGATGGTTTCTTTAGATTTGGAATATCAGAGAACTCATTTTTCTTTTGGCCGTTCTTCACAGCCTTAATTCCATCTCTATTAACTATTTTTTGTGTTGGAATGATTTCCATGGCTAGAATATATTCTCTAATTTTTTAATTGCAAGTTTTTCAACATCATTTATGGAGACATTATTAGCATAATTGCTGATTTGTGTAACCTTTAACCCTTTATACCCACATGGGTTAATGAATGTAAATGGCTCTAAGTCCATATCTATATTGATGCTAATTCCGTGATATGTTTTTCCTTTTGATATGCGCAAACCTATTGATGCAATTTTTTTATCATCAACATAAACTCCAGGAGCTCCTTCAACGAGGCTTGAGTCTATTTTAAGATCTTTAAGAATGGATTGAATAAGTTTTTGAAGATTTGATACTAATGTTTTTGGGCCTGTATTAAGCTTTTTAAAATCTAATAAGAAATATATAACTAATTGACCGGGGCCATGATAGGTAACTTCACCTCCCCTATCAGACTGAAAAACTGGAATATTTTTTGAGTCTAGGATGTGCTCTTCCTTAGCTGCCGTTCCAAGAGTAAATATTTTTGGATGCTCTAGAAACCATATTTCATTTTCAAAGTCTTCAGCTTCAAGCCTTGCTTTCATTTTGCCCAGAGCCTCTTCATAGCCTATGACGCCAAGAGATTTAAAGGAGATATCAGACACTAATTATTTCTTGCCTCAACAAAGGCATCCTCTGAAACCTTATGATATTCAGTAACCTCGTTTTTAAAACTTAAATAAGATTGGTACACCTTATTAACTGTTTCATCTTTTGCAGCATTTTCTTCTAAAATATTATGAGCAATAGATTTAAATTCTGCTATGACATCATCGGGGAGTTTTCTTAACTGAACTCCATGAACATCAACCAGTTCTCTTAAAGCTTTATTATTTCTTGCAGTGTATTCATCAAGAATATCTTGATTAACTGCCTTAGCTGCTGTTTCAATTATCACCTGAAGGTGATTTGGCAAAGAGTTCCATTCATCTTTGTTTATTAGTAGCTCTAACATTGACCCGGGTTCGTGCCATCCAGGATAGTAGTAATATTTTGCTGTTTGTTGAAAGCCAAAAGTTAAATCGTTGTATGGGCCTACCCATTCTGTTGCGTCAATAACTCCCGTTTGAAGAGCTGTGAAAAGCTCTCCACCGGGAAGCGTTACAGGAATACCTCCTGCTCTCTTGAGTACTTCACCGCCGATGCCGGGTATTCTCATTTTTAAACCCTTAACATCATCTAGTGAATTTATCTCTTTGTTAAACCAACCAAACATTTGTGTTCCTGTATTACCTGCAGGTATTGGATAAATATTAAATGGTTCGTAAATCTCTCGCCAGAGCTCCAAGCCTCCGCCTCTGTTTGTCCATGCATTTATTTCATCAGCGGTTAGGCCAAAGGGAACGCCAGTAAAAAATTGCGCTGCGGGCACCTTTCCCTTCCAAAAATATCCACCACTGTGTCCCATTTGATGTGATCCACTAGAAACGGCATCGAACACACCGAATGCAGGGACTTGCTCACCCGCTCCATAAACGGTTATTTTCATCTGCCCATCACTCATCTCTTCAACTAATCTAGCAATCCTCTCAGGGGCCATTCCAAGACCTGGATAGTTTTTTGGCCAAGCTGTTACTAGCCTCCAATTATATGTTTTTTCTTCTATTTGATTCGTATTGCTATGATTAACCTCACTATTTCCACATGCTGTAATCAAAACTATCATTAATAAACTTGAATATTTTTTAATCATTATATTTTCTCTAATTTTGCATAAGCCATTACCAACCATTTTGTTCCGGCTTTATGAAAGTTAATTTGGACTCTTGCAGCATCTCCTGATCCTTCATAATTGAGAACAATACCCTCTCCAAAGGTTTTATGAAGTACTTTTTGTCCAAGAGCAATTCCAATCTCTTCCTCAAACTCTAGCTTAGTTTCTTTAAAGCTCTTTTTATTATACGGGATTGTCGTTTGTGCTCTTGGTCTAATCTCATTTATGAGCTCATTTGGTATTTCTCTGATGAACCTTGATGGCGGATTAAATGTATCAGACCCATGTAGTCTTCTTGATTCAGCATAAGAAATATAAAGTTTTTGCATCGCTCTTGTAATCCCAACATAACAAAGCCTTCTCTCTTCTTCGAGCTGGGATGTGCTTTCCATTGATCTCCCATGGGGAAATAAACTCTCTTCGAGGCCAGTCATAAGAACCAATTTAAATTCAAGTCCTTTTGCAGAATGAAGGGTCATGAGTTGAGCTGCGTCATCAGATTCTGAAGCCTGTCTGTCTCCTGAATCAAGAGAAATAATATCTAAATATTGCTCAGCAATCTCTATATTTTTTTTGTCTTCTATAATGCTTTGTTCAAAGTTTTTTGTAGCTGTTACCAATTCTTCTAAATTCTCTACCCTGGTCTTTCCTTTCTCTCCTGGTTCCTTTGCATGGTATGCCATCAGCCCAGATGTCTTGATAATCTCTTCCATTAAGTCTGATAGCAGATTCTCTTCAATAAATTCTTTACACCTTGAAATAAACTCTAAATATGATCTAAGGCCTGAACCCCCTCTTCCAGAAATAGCTCCATCATCTATAAGTTTGGCAGATGCTTTAATGTATGAAATGTTCGATTGTTTTGCTGTGGCTCTTATTTTTGCTAATGTCTTCTCTCCAACGCCTCTTGTAGGATTGGAAATTGATCTTTCAAAGGCAGGGTTGTCAGAATGATTGAATATAATTTTTAAATAGGCGATAGCATTCTTGATCTCCATTCTTTCATAGAAACGAAGCCCCCCATAAATTCTATAAGGGATGCTGGCTCTTAGAAGCGCCTCTTCAACTGCTCTTGATTGAGCATTTGATCTGTATAGGACGGCAGCATCAGAATAAAGTTCGCCCGATGACATCCAGTCCTTTAATATATCAGCAACAAATCTAGCCTCATCCTGTTCATTGTATGCTTGATATAAAACTATTGGCTCGCCTTCTAGCTGTTCTGTCCAAAGATTTTTTCCAAGACGTTCTGTATTGTTTTCGATTAATGCATTGGCTGCACCTAGAATGATATTTGTTGATCTGTAATTTTGTTCAAGTCTTATTATTTCTGTATCTTTGAATGTTTTAGTGAATGAATCAACATTTTCAACCTTAGCTCCTCTCCATCCGTAAATTGACTGATCGTCATCTCCAACAGCTGTTATGGAGGCTGTATCAGAAGCAATTTCAAGTAGCCACTTATACTGAATGGTGTTTGTATCTTGAAACTCATCAACAAGGATTGATTTAAATCGATTATGAAAGAATTCCCTTACGCGTTCATTATTTTTTACAACCTCATATGCCCTTAATAGGAGTTCACCAAAATCTACTAGGTTATCTCTAGAACACAAATCTTGATATTCTTTGTATATTTTATTAATGGTTTCTTTTGTGTAGTCGCCCTTATCATCCACATCATTGTGTCTTAAGCCATCATCCTTCCAAGAGTTAATTTGCCATTGGGTTTGTCTTGATGGCCAAGTTGCTTCGTCAAGACCAGACTCTTTAGCTATTCTTTTAATAATCCTTAATTGGTCATCAGAGTCCAATATGGTAAAGCCACTTGATAGATTTGCTTCAGTATGAAATCGTTTTAAAAGTTTATGGGCTAAGCCATGAAATGTTCCAACCCAAGCATCAAACATTGGTGCCTGGAGAAGTTCTTCTATCCTCGATCTCATTTCTGCAGCTGCCTTATTTGTAAAGGTTACCGCCATGATAGAGGCTGGATTCTTTTTTAAGGCTTCAACTTCCCATGCCATCTTATGAACAAGAACTCTAGTTTTACCAGACCCTGCTCCAGCAAGAACCATAAGGTGTTTTTTTTCAGACGTAACAGCGCTTCTTTGTTGATCATTTAAGTTATCTAAAATATGAGATACATCCATTTGGGGTTCATTTTTTTGTCTAAGAGGGATATTCTAACCTTTATGCCAACAAAATTATTACGACAAATTAAAAATAGCCTTCCAGAATTAAGGAAATCAGAGAAAGCTGTTGGAGAGTTTGTATTGGAAGATCCAAAATCAATTATTAGCATGAAAACAGCTGAGGCTTCAGAGAAGATTGGTATAAGCGAGCCGACCTTGATAAGGTTTTGCAAAGCGCTTGGTTTTAAAGGTTTCCAAGATTTTAAAATAAACTTATCTCAACAGCTTGCTGCAGATGACTATTTTGTTATGTATGAAATTGATGAAGATGATTCAATACATGAGCTGTGTGAGAAAGTGTTTGATACAACTATTAGCGAAATTCTTAATGTAAGGTCTCAAATAGATCAAAATATTTTGGAAGAGGCAATTGAAGCATTGGCAAATGCTAGACGAGTTGAATTCTATGCTTTTGGCGGCTCAGCTCCAGTTGCTATGGATGCTCAGCACAAATTTTTTAGATTAAAAATTCCATCATCATATATATCTGACCCGCATATTCAGTTTATGTCAGCCAACTCTTTGGGTAAAAAGGATGTTGTTGTTGCCATATCACAGTCAGGGACAACTTCTGCGCTACTTGATAGTGTGAAAATTGTAAGAAAGTCCGGTGTGAAGGTAATTGGGATAATGCCTGGGGGAACACCGCTTGCAAATATATGCGATTATCCATTAACCATAGATGTGGGAGATAATAATAGGCTTTCTAAGCCCAATACCTCTAGGATTGCTTATACCGCTGTGATTGATGTTATGACGATGGGTGTTGCGCAACTTAAGCCTGAGGCGCAGGAACATTTATATAATATTGTAGATAGCCAGAGATCGCTTAGAGTTAAGTAGCTACGCCTTACTTAACATTTCCTCTGTAGCCTCCCATAATTTTTCAGCTTCAGATATATCTACCGCCCATTCTCTAACCCCAAAGTATCGTTCTTCTGGACTTCCATCTGAAATATTCGCCACATCACAATTTTCACAATACAAACCCCCAACACCATTCAAATTACTGTTTGTAGCAGCCCATAAAGAAGTTCCGGCCCCTTGAGTAGGAGACTTGAACCCAGCTTTTGCCAAATCAGAAAGAGATCCATCATCATTCATCCAACCCATCGCAACCATTTCTTCCATCTCAAGGTGCCTCTGAAGAGGTGTAAATATTCCTCCTGGATGAACTGCAAATGAGCGAATATTTTTATTTTTATATCTTCTATCTAACTCAATAGAAAAAAGACTTGCAGCTGTTTTAGATTGACCGTAGGAAATCCATTTGTCATAGCTATCATTAAAGTGAATATCATCCCAGCAAATACCAGAAAACTTGTGTGCAGTTGAAGATAGGTTGATTATTCTCGCTCCATTAACCATATCCATAATGCCTATAAGCTCATTTGTAAAAACAAAATGCCCAATATGATTAACGGCAAATTGAAGATCCCAACCATTGGAGGTCTTTGACTCAGGACACGCCATGATTCCAGCATTGTTGATTAAGATGCTTATAGGTTTGATTTTATTGGTAAATTTTTGGGTGTATTCTTTTATTGATTCAATATCAGATAAATCCATTTCGGAAATATTTTCCTCATCTATAATTCCATGAAGGGCTTTTTTTGCCTCATTAACTCTTCTTGCAGGAATAAAGACATTAGCGCCAGCCTCTTTAAGAGCTCTAGTAGTTTCTAAACCTATGCCTGAGTAGCCTCCGGTAACTATTGCGTTTTTTCCAGACAAATCTATACCATTTAGGATGTCTGCAGGCTCTGATTTGGGATGGTAATCTGAATGAATTTTTTTTTGCTCTTGAGATATCATTTTTTATAACCTCTAAATATATTATAGTAATAATAAACCAATTAAGGAGACTCTAGTGAGCCAGGAAGTAAAAGATTTTTTTTCAACATATAGCGATTTTGTTTCAAAAGTAACAAGTGAGCCAAGTATGGATTTAGACGCATTAAAGAAAAGTTTTGATGACATTGAAAATACCTCCTCGATAAAATCAGCGAGATTGTTGACCGCGGCCTTAGGTCTAGGAAGTGAGACTGGAGAGTTTGTAGAGATAGTTAAAAAAATGTTTCTCCAAGGCAAGCCGCCATCAGAAGATAATATCTTTCACATGAAAAGAGAGCTGGGTGACATAATGTGGTATTGGACTACCGCTTGCGCGTCTCTTGGCTTAGATCCGTATGAAGTTATAAATGAAAACCAGAAAAAACTTGAAGCAAGATACGGAGAAAAATTTGAGATTGATCGAAGCGAGGTAAGACAAGAGGGAGACTTGTAACTTTTTGGTGAAATTTGCTAAATTAAATATTGTAGATGGTAAAAAATAAGGAAAAAAAAGAAAGGGAACACCTGCCTTCTGCTGTTGATGATTGTGCTGATGTAACATCTAGGTACGAAAAATTTAAGAAAAAATTTAATAAGCCTAAATTTCCGCCAGTTGAATATGAGAAACCGCCACACCACTAAATGATTTTACTCCTTGCATTTCTCTACACGCTTTATGCATTTGCTTATTTCTATTCATATAAATCAGGGTATAGCCTTCTGAAATATATGTATAAGCGAAAAAATATTAATGCCTATCTTTCTGTTGAAATGCTCTTCCTAATACTTACATCATTTATTCTTTTTACAAATCAGCCCCTTAATTGGGTAATTGCAATATTAATGACTCTTCATCTCATTGGTATAGGGTGGCTTATTTCAAACCCTAAGAGCTTTTATGATATGGCTGAAGAATCTTTAATGATGGATGAAAATATTACAGAAATGTCGGTTGTAGCATTTTTGTTAATTTCGGCGGTTCTTGTTTTAGTTTCTAGACTTTATTTCTGATTCGCTTCAAAAGACTTGACGTATCCCATCTGCCGCCACCAGATTCTTGCAACTCATTATAATAATTATTAATTAACTCAGTTAATTCTACATTTGCGCCTATTTTTTTTGCTTCTTCTAAAACAATGTCTAAATCTTTGCGCATCCAGTCTACGGCGAAACCAAAATCAAATTCATCTTTCGTCATAGTTTCCCATCTATTATCCATTTGCCAGCTTTGTGCAGCTCCTTTTGAAATTACATCAAGTACATTTTTAGAATCAAGTCCGGCTTTCTCTGAAAAATTCACTGCCTCTGCAAGGGCCTGAAGGAGACCGGCTATTGAAATTTGATTAACCATTTTAGTTAACTGGCCAGATCCGCTAGGCCCCATATAATTTATGAATTTGGAATATGAATTAATTACATTTAGACTTTTTTTATATGCCTCTTGATCACCCCCAATCATAACTGTTAGCATGGCATTTTCTGCACCTGCCTGCCCTCCAGATACCGGAGCATCAAGATAAAAACACTCATTTTCTTCGAAAATTCTGTTCATTTTTTTTGAAAGTGTCGCAGATGTTGTGGTGTGATCAACAAGAATGGTTCCTGGCCTAATTTTTTCTATAATGCCATTCTTACCAAATACAACCTCCTCGACATCCTCGTCTCTTCCAACGCATAACATCAAAATTTCTACTTGCTCTGCTAGTTCGCCTGGAGTTTCGGTAATGATTCCTTTATTTGATTCTAACCATTGGTGTGAAGTATTTGCTGTTCTATTGTAGATGTATGTTGTGAAGCCTGCGCTAGATATATGAGAGCTCATTGGAAAGCCCATAACACCAAGACCGACAAACCCTACCTTGAGCATTTTACTTGCTAAACAATATGATCAGATCGATCTTTTTTTGCTGTTCTTTTAATACCAGCCTTGGAGGTATACTCATTGGTAATTCCTTTTGATCCTTCTTTGCCTTTTTTTGAGATATTTAATAAGACAACGATAGCGATCAATGAAGATGTTATTAGAGCAGTTAATATAAAAGTACTAATCATTTCCTATTTGTCATTTAATTCTTTTAGGGCTTGATCATACTCCGATCTGATCCTTTCAACCAAGTCAGCAACAGGCGGTGAGTCATAGATTCTACCGATTCCTTGGCCTGAGCCCCATATATCCTTCCACGCTTTTGATTTTGTATTTCCACCAGAGCCAAAATTCATTGATGATTTATCTGCGGAAGGAAGATTTTCTGGATCCATTCCAGCTTTAGAAATAGATGGTTTAAGATAGTTTCCATGAACTCCAGTAAATAAAGAAGAGTAAACAATGTCATCTGCAGCGCTTTTTTCCAACATCTGTTTATATTCTGGATCAGCATTGGCTTCTTGAGTGGCAATAAATCTTGTCCCCATATAAGCAAAGTCTGCTCCAAGTGCTAAAGATGCAGCTACTGAAAAGCCATCACCTATTGAACCAGAAAGTATAACTGTTCCATCAAACCACTCCTTGACCTCTCTTAATAAAGCAAAAGGAGATAGAGCTCCAGCATGTCCGCCAGCCCCTGCGCAGACCAAAATTAATCCATCTACTCCCTGCTCAACAGCTTTCTTTGCATGGCGCACATTAATCACATCATGATACACAAGACCGCCGTAACTATGTGCAGCTTCAACAAGTTCAGCCGGAGGTCTTAAAGATGTAATTATTATAGGGACTTCATGCTTAACGCATGTTGCCATGTCATCTAATAGCCTGTCATTTGATCCATGACAGATTTGATTGACTGCAAATGGAGCAACTTTTGCCTCGGGATTGGCGGCTTGATAGTCTGCAAGCTCGGTTTTAATTCTTACAATCCATTCATCAAGCACATGTTGAGGTCTAGCATTTAGCGCTGGGAAAGAACCTATAATTCCTGCTTTGCATTGAGCAATTACAAGCTCTGGGCCAGAAACTAAAAATAGTGGAGATCCTATTACAGGAATAGAAAGGTTATCTTTTATATGTTTTGGAATTGGCAAAATATTTCTCCTAAAAAATTTTACTAATTGTATATTGTTTGGTTACTTTTTTGGGTAGTCTAGTACAAGATATACTAAAGATTTTAACCCCTCATCAAGAGCCCCGTCGTCTACAACAAAATATGGCGAATGATTTCCTGGAGCTTCCATTATGCCTGGAGCATTAACACCTAACCAAAAGTATAGGCCTGGTATTTCTTGTGAAAAGTATGAAAAGTCTTCAGCTCCTGTTGAGGGAGAGTTGTTTATATAAAATTTATTGTTGGTGGCCTCTCTTAGAGTGGGAGATAATTTTTCAACTAAATCTAAATTATTAAATGTAACTGGGTAAAAACCCCCAACATCAAACTCAACATCTATTTCAGCACTAGTTCCCAATGCTACGCCAGCAGCAATTTGTCTGATTTCATCATAAATTTCGGCTCTGAGTTTTGGGTCAAAAGTTCGAATTGTTCCCATTATTTCAGAATCCTCTGGGATAATATTATTTCGCGTTCCAGCCTTAACAGTTCCTACTGATACGACCGCAGGGTTGTTGATAATGTTTATTCTCCTACTTACGATTGTATTTAAGGCCTCTATTAATTGAGAGGTTGCCATAATTGGATCGATAGAATCCCATGGTCTTGAGCCATGGGCTTGTACTCCTTTAATTTTTATTCTGTATGCAGAAGCTGCAGCCATTGCTGGTCCTGGAGTAAGCCCTACATATCCATGCGGGCCATTGCCTACATGTAAACCAAAAATGACCTCAGGGTTATATCTTGTAAATATCCCCTCCTCCAACATCATTTTTGCTCCGCCATTCTCACCCTCAGGAGGACCTTCTTCGGCAGGTTGAAAGATAAGCATGACATTGCCTTCAAGGCTTTCTCTGTTATTTGCAAGAAATTCTGCTACTCCCATTAAAATAGCAACATGGGCATCATGCCCACACGCGTGCATAACGCCAACACTTTGACCTAGATATTTTGCTCTTTCCTTTGAAGCAAAAGGGAGGCCAGTTTTCTCTTCAACTGGAAGTGCATCCATGTCTGCTCTTAAAGCGATCGTTGGGCCAGGAAGACCTCCTTTAATTAAACCAACAACGCCGGTATAAGCTATACCAGTTTCAACTTCTACACCTAAAGATTCGAGATGTGAAGCAACTTTTTTAGAAGTCTTATACTCTCTATTACTTAATTCTGGATACTGATGAAGGTTGTGCCTCCAAGCAATAACTTTCTTCATTAATGGGTCTAATTCTTGATTTAAGTCTTGCTTGAGATCAGCACTTATAAAAGATGAAAAAATAAGAACAAAGAAAACAGATAATTTATGCATTTTATGATTATAATCACCTCGTTTTTAACATACAAATAACATGGACATTAATAAAATAAGAAATATCGCAATTATTGCTCATGTTGATCATGGTAAGACTACTCTTGTCGATAAGTTACTTCAACAATCTGGAACTCTTGACAGAAAGAATATGGATTCAGAAAGAATAATGGATTCAAATGACCAAGAGAAAGAAAGAGGCATAACAATAACTGCGAAGAATACTTCTATAAAATGGAATGATCATTTAATTAATATTGTAGATACTCCAGGTCATGCGGACTTTGGTGGAGAGGTTGAAAGAGCCTTGTCCATGGTAGATTCTGTTCTACTTTTGGTTGATGCTGTTGATGGGCCAATGCCTCAAACAAGATTTGTAACACAAAAAGCTTTTGAAAAAGGATTAAAGCCTATTGTGGTAATAAACAAGATTGATAGACCTGATGCTAGACCTCACTGGGTGCTAGATCAAGTGTTTGATTTGTTTGATAGGCTTGGAGGAACAGATGAGCAGCTAGATTTTCCTGTAATCTATGCATCCGCCATTGAAGGGATAGCAGGATTAGAGCCAGAAAGCATGACTGAAGACATGAAGCCTTTAATGGAAATGATATTAAATAAAGTTCCATCGCCTCAAGTAAATGCAGATGGCCCTCTTCAACTGCAAATAAGCGCACTTGATAGCAATAGCTATGTAGGTGTAATAGGTATTGGAAGAATAAAGCAGGGCTCAGTAAAACCCAATGATCAGGTTGTTGTAGTAAATCGTGATGGCGAAACCAGAAAAGGTAAAGTCCTTCAGGTTATGGGTTATGAGGGGCTTGATAGAGTTGAGGTTTCACATGCAGATGCAGGATCAATAGTCTGCATTACAGGAATTGATAGGCTAAATATATCAGATACTATATGCGATCCAGCTTCAGTTAAAGCGCTTCCAGCCTTATCTGTTGATGAGCCAACTGTAAGTATGACTTTTCAAGTTAACGATTCTCCTTTTGCTGGAAGAGAAGGTAAATTTGTTACTTCAAGAAATATAAAAGAAAGGTTAGATAAAGAGCTGATCTCCAATGTTGCTCTTAGAGTCGTTCAGGGTGAAAGTCCAGATAAATTTATTGTCTCTGGGCGAGGAGAACTTCATTTATCCGTTCTTATTGAAACAATGAGAAGAGAGGGCTTTGAACTTGCAATATCAAAACCTAAAGTTGTCCAAAAAGAAGTTGAAGGCGAAATTCATGAGCCTTATGAACAAATAGTCATTGATGTGGAAGAAATGCACCAAGGTGCCATTATGGAAGAGCTGGGGCCTAGAAAGGCAGAGCTTCAAAATATGGAATCTGATGGAAAAGGAAGGGTTAAGTTAGAATTTATTGCTCCTTCGAGAGGAATAATAGGTTTTAGATCGCATTTCCTGACCATCACAAGCGGCACTGGGATAATGACAAGTGTTTTTGATCATTAGGGCCCTGTAAAGCTTGGAGAAATTGCGAAGAGAACTAATGGCGTAATGTATTCAATGATGGCAGGAAAAACTCTAGCGTATGCATTATTTAACCTGCAAAATAGAGGAAAGCTCTTCTTAGGTCATGGTAATGAAGTCTATATTGGTCAAATAGTAGGCCTTCACTCAAGAGACAACGACCTTCCAGTTAACCCAACAAAGGCAAAGCAGCTCACCAATATTAGAGCGGCAGGAACCGATGAAAATCTCATATTAGTTCCTCATATAAAACACACCTTAGAGCAGGCTCTTGAATTTATAGAAGACGATGAGCTTGTAGAAGTTACGCCAGAATCTATAAGGCTAAGAAAGAAAGGCAGAGTTAGGACATAGGCTTAATTCTAAAATAGATTTAATTTCTTTCGTTGCCTTGGTCTGCTAACATATTCACATGAAAAATATTAGATTCTTTGCTTTGTTATTTTCATTTATAGTTGTTGCCGAGGAAGGCCGACTAGAGAGGGAGCCAAATTCATATAGGTACTCATCTTTGGGTCTGTATGCATTTAAAGCTGAAGATTCAGGTCTTGAGGGAAAGGTCTCATTGTCATTGCCTGGGCCTCTATACCTTGTTGCAGAAGCAAAAGCTGATGGTGTTGATGTGGATAATGAGGAATATGATAAGTTTACTAAAGCCATTAGAATTGGTGCGCATGTTGGTATAGGTGACGTTCTAAACTCTGTTTCAGTCGGAGATGTTTCTTTGCAGATAGAAAACTTTATGGATGTATTCCTTGAGGTAGGCATCAAGGCCACTGACATAGACAGCCAATTAGATTTTTCTGAAAGCGACACTCAAGCAAATGTAATAACTGGAATAAGGTTTGGTGATAGCAATGGATGGGAGGGAAAGATATTTATAGATTTTTCTAAAGAAACAGAGGTTGTTCAACAAGAATGTCCTGTTAATCTTGTCTGTACTGCTTTTGAAACCTCCCAAGTTACTTATGTGCTTGATGATGAGACTGATCAAAAATTTGGCTTTACAGCAACATATAATACAAGCAAGAGAGGGGCTCTTGTTATAGAAACAAGCACCAGTAAAGTTTCAGATAGTGTTATTAAGATTGGCTATCAGTTTAATTTTTAGACTGAACAAGTCATATCAGCCCCGCAGCATAGAGGTGATTTAATTTTTCCATGCCCATTTGGACATTCAGAAATCTGCACTTGAGTTCCATCCTCTAAGTCCAGTACTCCATTCACTAATGGTATGTCGCACTTTCCACATGAAGCATTAACCGACATTCCACAGGAATTACATTCATAAGTTGCCATAGCTACTCCTCCTTGGATTCATTAATCCATAGCTTCTAGTATTTCTAGAAGCAGATTTATTATATCTAAGTATAAAGTAAAAGCTAAGTGAAAGGCTGTATCCCATGAGTTCGAAGTGCCAGACAGTTCTTTAAGACGGGCAAAGTCAACAAATAGAAACAGTATGAATAACCCAATGCCAAAGAAAGCTTTTAATCTTATAGTATTTCTTGAAAAGTTCATTGTTGTTCTGAAAAACTCGAAAAGTATTAGGCCTAATAAGCCAAAGAATAGAATCGCATGAATAATTCCTGAAGAATTTAAAGCCTGTCCAACATCACTGTAGCCAACGAAACCAGAAAATATTGTTGCCAAAATAGTAATCTTAAGAGCTCTTATCCCATCATTTTCATCCATTTCAAGAAAAATCATTCCAAGTACCAGACCAAAAAGAATGCTCTGAAGAGTAAAAAGAAATATGCCAACACCAAAAGAGGCAGAGCCAATGAAAGCTATAGAAAGAAGCAAGATAGCCCATGATATAAAAACTCCATTAAGAAATTTATTGCCTTTCGGCCAATCTCTATAGCCTAACTTAGTCCATTTTTTCCAATCATCTATATCCTTGGCGACTACTCCTGGATCATTCTCATCTCCAGGTATTGCCATGTGTGCTGGAAATGTTCTTTCAAAATCAACATAGGGAACTAGATCAAATTCTCTCTTGAGGTTCATGGCGCCTTTAAATGACATTCCCATGAAAGTGGTTTTATTTTGATAGGCTTCCATGGCTTTCTTTAAGACATAAAAAGACAATCCAAATACTATTGATAGCTGACCACATAAAATGATCATTGTTTTTGCAAATAATGTAGTTTCCATTTGTATACTTTAATTAATATTTGTTAAGAAGAACAACTTATCGTATTTACATAATAGATATAAACCTCTTTAAGGCTTTAAAAAGTAAGCAACGGAATGATCTATAAAGTCTTTATTGCCTATCTCATAGAAACCATTTTTTTTGTGAAAATTAATTGAGGGCTGGTTTAGCGGCTTGGTATTAACCTCACAGTAAACTGGCAATTTAAGATCTTCTGAATACTTAAAGATAGACTCATAGAGGCTTTTGCCAATTCCGGACCTTCTATATTGATCTCTTATTGCAATTCTATCAATGTATATAAATTTTTTGGCTATCTTGCTTATGTATTTGTAATTAAGAGAGGTATAGCCTGCTCCGGCTTCAAGGCAAACAACAAAACCAATAATTTCATTATTAGTTTTTGCTACTTGGATCTGTGATGACATATTTAAAAGGTTTATGAGCTTTTCAGGGGATTCTAAGTTTCCAACCTCGGGTCTATTAGATTGATTGATTGAGTAGATTGATAGAATATCTGCATTCTTAAAGGGAGGTTTTAAGTCATGAACTTCCAACGAATAAGGCATATATAATTAGAATAGCTAGTGAGCTTCTGATTCTATCTCTTCCAATGCGGTTTTTATTTTCTTTGAAACGTCTGAGATAAAAAGTTCTTTTGTAATTGTGTAACTCGGGTGGCCCATTGTCGCTAAATCTTGTGCTTTTTCCTGTAATTTATTTTCAAAGCTCTCTTCATCAACAACCTCGTCGATTAATCCAGCCTCAACAGCAGCATCAATTGGATACATGGTGCCCCCAAGTATGGCTCTGTATTTATGGGATTGTGCAACTCTAAATTTAATTAATTCAAGAATTGGTGTTGGTATGACCATGTTTGTTCTCATCTCATTAGCGCCTATCATAAACTCTCCTTTGACTCCTATCCTGTAATCACAGCAACATAATAAAAAAGTTCCAAGAGCTATTCCATGGCCTGTGCAAGCAGCAATGACAGGCCTAGGAAAGTCTAGTATTCTTGATAACATTTGAAATCCGCTCTTAGACATTCCTTTAATAGCATCTAAATCACCAGAGCCAATAATTTTTAAATCAAAACCTGCTGAAAACATTCCTTTGGTGCCTCTAATAACCAAACAGCCAGAGTCTGTTGGGACATTATCCAAACAATTGTTAACATCATTTATCATTGCTGGAGAAAAAACATTTGCCTTGCCATCATTAAGAGTGATGGTTGATATGTCACCTTCTACATTAAGAGTTGCTTTTGGGCTGTCCATAAAAAACCTTTAAAAAATTAATATACTTAAACTTTATCTTCTAATACGAATGATGTCGATACGAATAAGAGCTCAGATATACATTATAATATGCACATTGGAGTATTTTTATGATTAAAAGAGCGTTAAAAATTTGTGGTGTATTTATAGTCTTTGGAACAAGTCTCGCAACACTTTATCTTGGAAATTTATTCCTTATGAAGCCAGCTTCCATAGACCATTATTTAGGAAAAGAGCTTGTTGTAGGGATGGTTGATTCTCCTGAATTGCTAACGTATTTGGGTGTTTTTGATAGGTTTTCTTGGATAACTAATCATAACTCTAAGCTCACAATCCCGAATCCTGAAAGCCTTCAAGAAGACATTGCAGATTCAAAGAAAACATTAAAAATATTAAACAGTTACAAGGAAAGTTCCTTATCAAATGAGCAGAAGATTACAAAAAAGATTGCTGTATTTGATGCTGAAAATAGACTTAAAGAGTTAGAAGATTTTCCATATCATGACTTTCCATTAAACCAAGTTCGCGGCGCCCATCAGAATATCATTAGCTTTATGAGCGATCAGCACCCTGTAAGGAATCTTTCAGAAGCTGAGGACTTTATTAAAAGAACAGACCTTGTAAAAGAGGTTTTTAAAGGGCAGTTAGACTGGTTAGAGAGGCAGGCTGCATTAGGTATATATGCTCCAGAGTTTGTTTATGCGCACTTAATAACTCAACTAAATGAATTTATAGATTATTCTATTGAAGAGCACCCTCTGTATACAGAGTTTTTTAAAAAAGTTGATAAGTTAGATATATCTGATGAAGATTATGTTTCATTGAATGCTGATTTAAAGACATCAATAAAGACCAGCGTCACTCCTGGCTTTGTTTTGTTAAGAGATTTTATGGTCTCAACATATGATATGGCTAACAAGCATCATGGGATATGGTCTCAGCCAAATGGAGATGAGTTTTATAAATTAAGAATACGAACCTATACAACAACAGACTTCAGTCCTGAAAAGATTCACAATATGGGCTTAAGTGAAGTTGCTAGGATCTCCTCTAGGATGAAAGAGATATTAACTTCACTAGGTTATGATCATCAGAAGACAGCTGGAACTCTTATGAATGAGCTTAATGAGGATCCTTCTTTTTTATATGCTGATACTCCTGATAGGAAAGATATTGTAGTAAAAGACTATATGGATATGGTTGCCGAAGCCACTGAGGGTATTAAAGAATATTTTCATACGATGCCAAAAGCTTCTGTGATTGTTAAAGCTGTTCCAGAGTACTCAGAAAAAACAGCTCC
>CALJHI010000069.1 GCA_938075575.1 uncultured SAR86 cluster bacterium
ATAATTTTTATGTGATTTGCATCTATTTCCATTTTTTTTTCGTTAGAAGAAGAGGGCATTAAATTAGGTTTATCACTCAATAAATAGGCAAAAAGGTTTATAGAAATTATCAAAATACAAAGAAATAGAAATACAGTAAACATGCCTGCAAGCATCAAATCTATTCCCTGAGATAATAATATAGACATTTCCATAATTTAAAAATTACGTGATTTTAATACAGAATTATATATTAATCACTGGAAATAATATACAATATATCAATATTAAACACTTAAATGTAAATTATTTACAATATAAAAAATTATTATGAAAGTAGCTATTAACGGATTTGGAAGAATAGGTAAAAACTTAACTAGGCAGCTTATAGAAAAGGGCTATCTAGATGGTAATTCTGGACTAGAGCTTATTGCTATAAATGACTTAGGCGACATTAAATCTAATGCCCATTTGCTCAAATATGATTCAATACATGGAAAAATAGATAATTCAATAAGTTCTATTGATAACAAGATTGTAGTTGATGGAAAATCTATAAATTATATTTCAGAGAGAGACCCCAGCAATCTTCCTTGGGGTGAATTAGGAATTGATATTGTATTCGAATGCACTGGTTTGTTTACTACCAAGTCAGCATCTCAAGCTCACTTAAATGCAGGCGCCAAAAAAGTTATTGTTTCTGCTCCATGCACTGATGCAGATAAGACAGTTGTTTTTGGAATAAATCATAAAGATCTTACTCTTGAGGATAAAATTATTTCAAACGCCTCATGCACAACAAATTGCTTAGCCCCATTGGCTGATGTTATACATAAAAATTTTGAAATAACCAGCGGCCTTATTAACACCGTGCATGCTGCCACCAATGACCAAAGCTTATTGGATGTTGCTCATTCTGATTTATACAGAGCAAGGGCGGCTTCAGCCTCCATCATTCCCTCTAAAACTGGAGCAGCAAAAGCAATTGGCTTGGTTATTCCTGAGCTTGATGGAAAGTTAAATGGAATGGCAACAAGGGTACCTGTTTTAAATGTTTCACTTTTAGATTTAACTTTTGAGACAAAAAAGCCATTTACTGAACAAGAGCTATGCTCTGCTTTGATTGAAGAGTCTAAAAATAGGTTAAAAGGTATTTTGTCAATCAATGATATTCCGTTAGTCAGTTCAGACTTTAATAATGAAACAGCCTCATGTGTATTTGATTCAAATCATATTATTAAGATTGGAAATCAAACCAAGATACTTGCTTGGTATGATAATGAGTGGGGTTTCAGCAATAGGCTGATCGACTTAGCTGAATACATATCAGATGCTAAAAAAATTGAGTTACAGCAAACTGCTTGATCATAACTTAACGCTACTCTCTTTAACTTTTTTGCATTAATATGCAACTATATTCACCTTACATGGATTGATTATGGATTTTAGTAGAACAAAAATAATATGCACAATTGGCCCTGCAACAAGCTCCTTGCCTGTAATGAAGAGTCTTTATAATAATGGGATGAATGTTGTAAGAATTAACATGTCTCACGCTACTCATAAATTTGCTAAATCAGTTATTGATAAGGTAAAAAAAATAAACTCCGACCCAGCCTCAAAACATGGCTCAATCGGCGTACTATTAGATACTCAAGGTCCTGAAATTAGAACTGGTGATACTGAAATACCACTAGACCTAAAAGTTGGTGAAGAGGTAACTCTTACCGTAAGAGACGAAGTGGATGTTGAAACGTCATCAATTAAGATTAATTATAAAGATTTAATACATAGTGTTAATCCTGGATCAAAAATAACAGTCGATAATGGATTGATTAATTTCAAGGTAATCAGCAAAGAAGAAGAAACTCTTTTGTGCAAGGTATTAGATGGGGGTAAATTGGGCTCAAAGAGACATGTCAACCTGCCAGGAGTAAGGGTAAATCTTCCATCTATAACATCAAAAGATCTTGATGACATTCAATTTGGAATAAAAAATGATGTTGATTTCATAGCTCTCTCATTTGTAAGAAACAAAGAAGATCTTGAAAAACTCCAAGATATATTAGATTCAAAAAAATCACCTGCAAAAATTATTGCTAAAATTGAGAATCAAGAGGGCCTAGATAATATTCATGATATCTGTAAATCTTCTTGGGGTGTCATGGTGGCCAGAGGAGACCTCGGAATTGAAACAAGTTTAGTAGATTTGCCTAATATCCAAAGGAGGATAATGTATGCATGTGCAAAATGGGGAAGAAGGTCTATCGTTGCAACTCACTTACTAGAATCTATGATAGACAACCCTACACCAACAAGGGCAGAAGTCACTGACATTGCAAATGCAATCTATGAAGGCGCTGATGGCATAATGCTTTCAGGTGAAACAGGTGTTGGCAAATATCCAAAAGAATGTGTTGATTTTCTTAAAGCAGTTGCACTTAAGACTGAAAAATTCAGAACTCTTGGCTATGAATCGCATCTCGTACCTCATTCTGATTGGCAACATATTGGAGTGACTGCTAAAACTTTAGCAGAGTCTATAGATGCTGATGGCATTATTGCCATAACAAGAACAGGAAAAACTGCACAATACATTTCAAATGCTAAACCATTTGGAATTCCCATATTTGTTTTTACAGGCAATAAGTCAACATTAAGACAGCTATCTTTAGTTGGATCCACTGTTCCTCATTACCTAACTGGGCTAAAGGATCACGAGAAAACATTAAAAAAAGTCACGAAGTTATTAAAAAGATATTATGGAACTGATAAAAAATTAAAATTTATCATGGTGTCTAGTATTTTTTCTGAAGAGCATTCTGAAGCAATTCAAATAATTAACATTTAATATGTTTGATACATTTATAGAGAGCACTTTATTAATGTTTGTTGCAATAGATCCTATCTCCCTTATTCCTATTTTTGCAGGATTAACAACTGGTCTAAATAAAGATCAAATTAAATCAATATACATTCGGGCATCCATAGTATCTTTTGTGGTGTTATCTTCATTCTGGTTATTCGGAACTTCTATTCTTGATGTAATGAATATTAGCATGGACTCATTTAAGATAATTGGCGGGCTCTTTCTTATTATCATAGCTTTTCAGATGGTGTTTGAACAAAGACAAGAAAGGCGCCAAACAACAGCAGATAATGCGATTGATGATGAAACAATAAAATCTATAGCAATTTTTCCCTTAGCAATTCCTTTGATTGCTGGTCCAGGTGCAATGGCAACAAGCTTATTGCTTTCAAAAGAGCAGTATATAAATTTTGCAGATGCAGCAATTTCATATTTGCCTATACTAACTGTCTTGATTATAGCAATGCTTGCTATGTGGCTTTCATCAAAACTATCATCAAAACTTGGCCCTACTATTATTACAGTAGTTCAAAAAATCTTTGGTCTTTTGCTTGGCGCACTGGCAATTGAATTTGTAATAGACGGCATACAAAATTCTTTTAATCTAATTTAAAGTTATGATTTCTAATAAAATACAAAATATTCTTACTGATTCAATCAATAAAAATGGCAAAGCAACACTTCTTGTCTGTGGTGGTGGTAGCCCTCTTAAAATTTTTGAAGAATTATCAATAGCAAATTTAGAGTGGGATAAGATTACGGTATCTTTAATTGATGATCGAGTGGTAGAAGAGAGTAATCCAGACTCAAACATTTTCTTGTTAAAAAAACACTTATTAAAAGACAAAGCAGCTAATGCTAATTTTATTTCTTTGAATGATAATTTTGCAGATCTTTTAAAAGCTAATGATTTTTTTGATGTTGCGATTATTGGAATTGGTCCAGATGGCCACTTTGCATCCTTATTCCCAAGCATGATTAATTCAACTGATTTCTTAAATTATGACTCTGACCCTCAAGTTATCTCTACAGGTTTGATAGGGAGTCCTAGATATAAAAGAACCTCAATGAACTTAGCTTTAATTTTAAAGACTTTGAATATTTTTATAGTAGCACCCAATAAAGAGAAGATGATAGTTATTGATGAGGGCTATAAGGACAAAATGCTCCCCGTATATTATTTACTAAATCAGCCCCTTAGAAGGATAGAAATTTTAAAGACTTTTTAGACTCTTGTTTTTTCTAAGTTCTCTATAACCTGATCTTTCTTAACATCCATATTATTTCCAAAACATGCCGATACCGTTGCAGATAAAATATCTATAATTGCAAGGTGTGCAAGACGCGAAGTCATTGGAATATGAAGGTTATTTTCAAGTGGCGCATGAATATGAAGCACTACATCAGCTAATTTAGCTAATGGAGAGTCCTTTGAGGTCAGTGCTATTGTTTTGACACCATTACTTTTGGCAATTTTAGCAGTTTTAACAATTTCCGTTGTTCTTCCAGTAAAAGATATTAGAACCAAAATATCATCGGTATTCATCATCGATACAATCATTCTTTGGTTTATATAATCTGTATGAGCTACAACAGGTATACCAAATCTAAAAAATTTATGTTGCGCATCTAATGCTACAGGTCCGGAGCCGCCCAATCCAAAGAAGGTGATGCTTTTTGCAGACGCAAGCATTGCAGTCGCTTTATCAATTGAGTGTGGATTAAGATTTTGTCCAACACTTACAACCGTTGATTGAATATCACTCATGACCCTTTTAACAAGGTCAGGCGTATCTTTATCAACATTAAATCTATCTATTAACATTCTATTTGTTGTTGATAGCTCTTGCGCTATTTGAATTTTAAATGAGGGATAACCATCAAAACCTAGCTTTTTACAGAATCTATTAACGGTTGGAAGGCTAACATTTGCTTCCTCTGATAGGGCTGATATTGACTGATTAATAACTTTAGAAGGGTTTGATAGTACTACGGACGCTATTTTTCTCTCAGATTTGCTAAGTTGAGTTTCTCCATTAACTAAGTTATCTAAAATCAAAATATATCCTTTTATTAATTGTAATATATTTACATATTTAGATAATTAATACAAATTTTGTATATTATTAACAATGATTGGGTTAAAATAAGATAAATTAAAGGAGCAAAGAAATTGAGTGAAAATGATTTAGATCCTATTGAAACACAAGAATGGCTTGAGGCTATAAATAGTGTAATAGATGAAGAGGGAATTGAGAGAGCATCCTTTCTTTTATCTAAATTAGCTAACAAACTAAATCAAGAAGGAGCAATTCCTTCATACAACCTAACAACACCTTTTAGAAATTCTATTCCTGTTAAAGAGCAAGCTTCTATGCCTGGTGATCTTTTTATGGAAAGAAGAATTAGGTCGCTTATTAGATGGAATGCTTTAGCAATGGTATTAAGAGCAAATAAAAATGATGATGAGCTTGGAGGTCACGTATCTACATTTTCATCAGCCGCAACCCTTTATGATGTTGGTTTTAACTATTTTTTTAGAGGCTCAGATCGGGATGGGTTGGAGGATCTTATTTATTACCAAGGTCATTCATCTCCAGGCATATATGCTCGAAGTTTTTTAGAGGGGCTTTTATCAGAAGAGGATTTAGATAATTTTAGAAGAGAGGTTGATAAGCCAGGCTTATCATCCTATCCGCACCCATGGCTAATGCCAGAGTATTGGCAGTTCCCAACGGTTTCAATGGGGCTAGGCCCAATTATGGGTATTTATCAGGCTCATATTATGAGATATCTATCTGCAAGAGGTCTTGTTAAAAGAGACGACAGAAAAGTCTGGGTTTTTTGTGGTGATGGTGAGATGGATGAGCCAGAGTCAAAAGGAGCAATAGCTCTAGCAGGCAGAGAGCAGTTAGAAAATTTAATATTTGTTGTGAATTGCAATTTACAAAGATTAGATGGCCCAGTCAGAGGAAATGGAAAGATAATTCAAGAACTAGAAGGTGCTTTCAGAGGATCAGGCTGGAACGTAATAAAGGTGGTATGGGGCAGGATGTGGGATCCAATCATTGCAAAAGATAAAGAGGGCAAACTTCAAGAAATAATGGATGCTGTTCTAGATGGCGAGCTTCAAAATTTTAAAGCAAAAGGAGGGGCATATACGCGAGAGAACTTTTTTGCTCAAGATCCTGATGTGCTTGAAATGGTTGACGATTTAACAGATGAAGATATATATAGGCTTAACAGAGGTGGGCATGATCCATATAAGGTTTATGCTGCTTATCATAAAGCTGTAAATTCAAAAGGCGCACCCACTGTTATTCTAGCATTAACAACTAAAGGTTATGGTGTTGGTTCTAGGGAAGCTGATAACACAACCCATCAAGTTAAAAAATTATCTCTAGAAAATATAAAGTCATTTAGAGACAAATTTAATATCCCTGTTTCAGATGCTGATATTGAAGAACTGCCTTACGTTCGTCCGCCTGAAGATTCTCCTGAAATTCAGTATCTGAAAAAAACTAGAGCTGAGCTAGGGGGATCAATACCCAAAAGAAGATCTATTTCAAAAACACTTCCAAGCCCTGACTTAAACATATTTAAAAAATTTGATGAAGGTTCTGGTGAAAGAAAAATTTCAACTACCATGGCAGCAGTTAATATTATTACCGGCTTATTAAAAGACAAAGAGATTGGTGAAAGAATTGTGCCTATAGTCCCGGATGAAGCTAGAACATTTGGTATGGAAGCTTTATTTAGACAGGTTGGCATTTATTCATCTGCTGGTCAAAATTATGAACCTGAAGATGCTGATAAAGTAATGTGGTATAAGGAATCAAAAGATGGTGTTATGCTCGAAGAAGGCATTACGGAAGCCGGCGCTTTTTCAGCATGGACAGCTCTCGCTACTGCATACTCAAATTATGATTTTCCGATGGTACCTTTCTACTTATTTTATTCAATGTTTGGTTTTCAAAGGATTCATGACCTTGCATGGGCTGCAGGCGACTCTCAAGCAAAAGGTTTTTTAATTGGAGCAACC
>CALJHI010000070.1 GCA_938075575.1 uncultured SAR86 cluster bacterium
TTTATATACATTTTTTATATATTGTTTAAATCTAGTGAATGTCTAAAAACCTCTCAAAATATTTGATTACTAGATATATACTCACCCCCACTCGGCTGGTACTCCTGCTCCGGTGGACACAATCAGCATTTTATGAACTGAATGTGTAGCAAAAAACTTGACACACCGAAATATAGCATGGCTATAAACATTGTAGGAATGGGGGTTTAGCGTTGTAGCAAGGACTTATGAGTCCACTGCTCTAACCAACTGAGCTACAGGCCCCTACAGATATTGGTATATCTAATGAAGAGCGAATCATTATATAAGAATAAATTATTTTAGGAAGCTTAGTAGACGTTTTTTATCTGAGAACATACTTGTTAGAATAAACTCATGATTGATTTAAGCAATATAAAGCCTTTCGCCTCAGGAGGTAATAGAAATTGCTATATAAATCCTAACAATGCCAATACTTGCATAAAGGTTACTAAAAAAGAAATCCTTGAGAAAATAAAAAAAGACAAAGTCTGGTATAAAAAATTTAGATCAAATGAAAGCTTTGATGACAATTTAAGAGAGCAGTTAGCATACAAACAAAAAGCAATTACTTCTCCAATAGATAACTCTATATGGGATCATCTAGCTAAGTGGAATGGCATGGTAAATACAAGCCTGGGTCCAGCATCTGAAACAGAGTTAATTAAAAATGATGATGAAATAGCAGAAACCTTGGAAAATTATTTGTTTAGAGAAGGCTTAACTGATGAGATTAAACTTGCTATAAATTCTTTTGAAATTTGGCTTAGAAAACACCATATTTTAACAAAAAATATTATTCCGCATAATATTGTTTTAAAAAAAATAGACGGAACTATAACTTTAAAAATCATAGATGGTTTGGGGTGCTCTTCTTTTATCCCGTTGCCAAAGCACAGCAAATACTTTGCTAAAAGATATGTTGAAAGACGAATCTCGCTAATGTGGAGCAGAATAAACTGGGACCTAACTGGTAGAAAAGGAGATTGGAAGTAACCCCTTTATTCGTCTAAGAAATTTTTAAGATGGCTAGATCTGCTTGGATGTCTCAATTTCCTTAAGGCCTTAGCCTCAATCTGTCTTATTCTTTCTCTTGTTACATCAAACTGCTTTCCAACTTCCTCAAGTGTGTGGTCAGTATTCATTCCAATACCAAACCTCATTCTTAAAACCTTTGCTTCTCTTGCAGTCAATGAACCTAAAATATCATCAGTAGCAAGATGTAGGCTATCTTCTGTAGCATTTTCTAAAGGAGACTCTATGACTGTATCTTCAATAAAATCGCCTAAGCTTGAATCTTCATCATCGCCAATTGGAGTTTCTGTTGAAATAGGCTCTTTAGCTATTTTTAAAACCTTTCTTACCTTGTCTTCAGGCATATCAAGCTCTTTCGATAGCTCTTCTGGAGTTGGCTCTCTGCCCATATCTTGCATCATTTGACGAGAAACCCTATTTAACTTATTGATAGTTTCAATCATGTGAACCGGGATTCTAATAGTTCTAGCCTGGTCAGCAATTGATCTAGTGATAGCCTGTCTTATCCACCAAGTTGCGTAAGTTGAAAATTTATAACCCCTTCTATACTCAAACTTATCTACCGCTTTCATTAGACCAATGTTTCCTTCCTGGATTAGATCAAGAAACTGGAGCCCTCTATTTGTATATTTCTTAGCAATAGATATAACAAGTCTAAGGTTTGCTTCAACCATATCTTTTTTTGCGCGCCTCATCTTAGTCTCGCCCATAGACATTTCTCGATTGATTTCTTTAATTTCCTTAACAGATAAGCCAACTGAGTTCTCTAATTCAATAATATCTTTTTGCGCGATTACTACATCTTGTTTAACGGCTTCAAGAAGATCTTTTTTATATTTCTTCTCTTTCATAAGAGAGTCAACCCATTTTACTTTTGTTAAATTTTCAGCAAAGTTTTTGATAAAATCTTTTCTAGGCATTCTAGCTTTTCTAACAAGCTGCTCTTGGATGAATTTTTCTTTCTCTCTAATGTTATTTAAACCAGATCTTGCAATCGAAGAGATTTCCTCAAACATTCTCGGACTAAACTTTAAGAATTGGAAAATTTGACCAAGCTTTTCATATTCAGCAATTGCTTCTTTAGAGGATCTTCCTTTTGAATCAATAACCTTAATAGTCTTATTATATTGACGTTTAAGATTAGTCATTCTTCTTTGAACTTCTTTTAAGTCAGGTCCATTGCTAACCTCTTCATCTGACTCTTCTGCTTTTTCTGCTTCTTCCTTAGCTCTTTGACTTCCTGGCCCAGCAGAAGGAACATATTCCATCTCCTCTAAGAATCCTGTTAAAAAATCATTGATTTTCTTTTCGCCGTCTTTCACCATCTGGTGATAGTCAATTACATATTCAACAGTTTTTGGATAGCTAACGCTAGCATTCAAAAGATCTCTCATACCTTCTTCAATTCTCTTGGCTATTTCTATTTCACCTTCCCTGGTTAGAAGATCTACCGTTCCCATTTCTCTCATGTACATTCGAACAGGGTCGGTCGTTCTTCCAGTTTCGTTTTCAACTGCAGCTAGTGCTTCAGCTGCCTGCTCTAACGCTATATCATCTGAGTCTTCTGACTCAGCTAACATTAAGGTATCTGCATCAGGAGCAGTTTCATGAACTTGCAAGCCAAGGTCATTAATCATGCCAATAATCTCGTCTACCTGATCCGGATCTGAAATATCCTCAGGAAGGTGATCATTAACATCCGCATAGGTTAGGTAGCCTTGCTCTCTTCCTTTCTCAATTAGCTCTGCTATCTTTGAACCTTTTTTGCTTAACTTATCCACTAAAACTCCAATTTGTATTAACTATATGTAGTGACTAATTTTGATTTTTCAATCACTTACAATGCTTAAATTTCTTAATAAATTATGATCTGCTTCTGAAATATTTTCTTTAATTAAAATGATCTGTTGTAACTCTCTTTTTTCTGCAGATGAAATTTCTTGCATATTATACTTTTCTTTTAAGATTTCCTCTCTATCTTTTTCAGATTTAGAAATTGTACTAATACAATCTAAAATCATTTTCCTGGCATCCTCTTCTGATAAATTGATATCAGAAATTAATGCTTCACTAAATACATTCTTTATTTGCTCTTTTTCAATACTCTCAAAAACAATGGACGGATTAGATTCAAGATTTTCTCTAAACTTATTTCTTACAGAATTAATGAAGTAAAATTTTGAGTCTTGTTTAATATCATCAAAAGAAGTTTCTTCAGATAATTTTGGATGCTGAATTAAAGAAGTAAATATTCCTAATACTGCTTTCCTTGAAATCTTTGCAGAGTTTTTTGTATTTTTTTGCTCAAGATCACTAGAGATATTATTAGGAAGAGACTTTGCAGATGATTTAATTAATTTTGCAAAATCTAAACTACAAACCTTGGAAACCTCATCAATATATGCTTCTTTTAGTGGTTGATTGTTTATTTTACTGACCAGTGGCATTGCAAATTTTGCTGCAACAGACCTGCCTTCTATAGTATTAAGGTCAGCCTGTTCTTTAATAGTATCAAGAAAGAATTGGGAGAATGGGGTAGCAGTTCTTCGTAAGTCTAAAAATGCTTCCTTGCCCTTTTCATTGATATAGCTATCAGGGTCATGGCCTTCTTCAAGAAAAATAAATTTAATATTAATGTCTTCTCTTAAAATTGGCAGTCCATTTTCAATAACTCTCCAGGCAGCTTTTCTTCCTGCAAGATCTCCATCAAATGCAACATATATTTCTTTTGAATATCTCATAAGTTTGGAAATATGAAGTCCAGTAATTGCTGTGCCTAATGAGGCAACTGCATTTGTTACTCCATTTTGATGAAGAGCTATTACATCCATATAACCTTCTACAACAAAGACTGATTTTAGAGGAGTGTTGAGCTCTCTGGCCTCATAAAGACCATATAATTCTTTAGATTTGCTAAAAGTTTTTGTTTCCGGAGAGTTAAGGTATTTAGGTTCACCCTCATCAATTATTCTCCCGCCAAAGGCTATAGGGTCTCCTTTAATGTTTCTGATTGGAAACATTAATCTGCCTCTGAACCTATCCTTCATTTTTTCTGAAAATAATCCTGAGTCGGATAAGTCTTCAGATTGATATTCTCTTGATAGAATTTTAAATAACCCCTCCCACTCATCTAATGCGAATCCAATATTAAAAAATTTAGCTGTCTCACCGGTTATTGATCTTGACTTAAGGTACTCTATGGCTTTATTGCCACCACTTGCTTTTAATTGCTCTTTGTATATTTCTACTGTTCTAGAATTAATATTAATAGCTTCTTTTGTGTCAATATTCTGATGGGTTTTGGGAACTTCCAATCCAACGACTGAAGCAATACTTTCAACAGCATCAACAAAATCAAGATTTTCAAAGTCCCTTAAAAAATTAATTGAATTGCCTTTTGCGTTACAAACAAAACAGTAATAAAACTGTTTATCTTGATTAACGGCCATCGAGGGGTTGGTATCATCATGAAAGGGGCAAATTCCCCAAAAGTTTGTTCCTTTTTTATTTAATTGAACACGCCTGCCAATGATATCTACAATATCTGACTGGTCTAAGATTTGATCAATAAAACTAGATGGAATCGACATTTTGATTAAACCAGTTATCAATTAAAATTTTTGCTGCGTTTGCATCGACAGTTTCATTTTTTATACTTTTATTATTTTCTATCATTAATTCTTTAAAATTCTGCCTTGCCTCAAAGCTTGTTAGTCTCTCATCAACAAATTCACACTTAACTCCAGTTAGATTAGAGATTTTCTTATAGAATTTATTTACAAGATTCATAATATCACTATCTGTTCCATCCATATTAAGAGGCTTTCCAATAATTATTAACTCTGGATTCCATTCATTTACTACTTCTAAAATTCCATCCCAATTTATCTTATTTTCTTTTGTATAAATAACAGTTAATGGAGAAGAGCTTTTTGTAATAGTCTGCCCTACCGCTATACCAATTTTCTTTGTTCCATAATCAAAAGATAGTATTTGCATAATTCTAGTTAGAAGAAAAGTTCCAATCCCTCACAATTTCTAGAAAACCATACTCTTCTATCATCATTGGATCAAATGCAGGGAATGGAGCTGATTCATTTAAAATTCTCATAGCTAAAATATCAATTTCCTCAATTCCAGATGAAATTACTATATCTGATTTAATTAAATTACCTAGTGAGTCAACTGTAGCGATAATTTGTACTCTGGCATCTTGATAGTTTGCTCCATTTTCTAAAATAATCTTATCACCAGCTGTTTCGATTTGTCTTTGCCATAGGTTTAAATATTGTGCCTCTGCACTGTTTACCAGAGAGTCTGCTTCAAGTTTTTTTATTTTATGAGGCTGATAAACTCCTTTCTGCTCTTTTGGAATACCTGCTGATGACAAATCATAAATATTCTCTTGTAGATATGCAGTTGATTGAAGTTCAGAGCCAAATTCATCCACATTGGAATTGGCCAGTTTCACATTAATAATAGGGGTATTGTTTAGTATTGGGAGTTTGTAGAAGGTTGTAAAAGTAATCCCAAATATAAGCAAAAGGTGGATGAAAATTGATAAAAGAAATGATTTATTTAAATTTAATGATCTAGAGCTAGGGTTTTTTGTAAGAAGATGTGAGCTCATAAACCTTCTATATATTCTTTTATAGGATTATTTCCACTTTGAATAAATATCTCTCTAGCACATGTTGGGCTGGTGATATTAACTTCAGTTAATTTACTGCCTATCATATCAATGCCTGCAAAATTAATTCCTTCGACCTTGAGCCTTTCTGCAACAACCAATGCAACTTCCATTTGTTCTGGGGTGATATCCCTCGCAACACCTTTACCTCCAGCAGCTAAATTTCCTTTAAAATTTCCATTTTGTGGGATTCTGGCCAAAGTAGTTGTAAAAGGCGTTCCGTTAATAATTAGTATTCTATAATCACCCTCAAATATTTCTTCAAGAAATTCCTGAATAACTACTTTTGTTTTTTCACCATTGGTCATGTTAAACAGAATCTCTCTTGCATCCTTGTCGATTGCATCAATTTTATATATAGATGTTCCCCCCATTCCATCCAGAGGTTTAACAATAATAGTTTTATGCTTATTTTGAAAAGCTATAATCTTTTTAATGTCAGAGGTAATAAGTGTTTTTGGGATGTGATCAGGAAAATATAGTGCAAATATCTTCTCGTTAAACTCTTTAATTGCTCTCGGACTATTATAAACCTTTGCTCCATTATTCTCTGCCAATCCAAGAAGGTGTAAGCAATTTATATATGATTCATCAACAGGAGGATCTTTTCGCATAAACACAGAAGAAAATTCCACTATTTTTCTTGATTGCATGTCAGCTGCCTTTGAGAAACCTTTTTGAACATCGATCAAACAGCAATCTGCATATATTTTTTTGTTATCTATATAAATATTTTCCATCTCACATTGATAAACTTCAATGCCTTTTAAGGCTGCCTCTTCCATCATAAAAATAGAAGTATCTTTCTTTTGGTCTAAGGAGCCAAAGTCATCAGTTATAAAAAGAAATGTTTTGCTCATAGTTCACCAAGAAAATTTTGCGCAAGAGTTAGGCCAACTACTGCAGCGGTCTCTGCCCTTAGAGTATTAGAACCCAATCTTCTTATACTAACATTTTCAGAAACCAAAAGTTCCTTCTCTTTCTCAGAAAAACCTGACTCAGGTCCAGTTATGATTGATGTATTACCTTTAGAATTAATATCAGTAATTAAGAGTTTCTTTTCTCCAATAAAATCAAACGCTATTAACTCACTATCAGACTTAATAGGATCTGAAGAAAGGGTTTGATATAAAGTACCAAGATACTCCACTTTAGGAACAAGGTTCCTTCCTGACTGCTTGCATGCGCCGACAACTATATCCTCAACCTTATCTACAATCTTCTGAATATCTTTTTTTGCAATACTCTGATCAATTAGATCGGGTTTATAAAAAAATACTTTATCAACTCCTATCTCGACAACCTTCTGGATCATAAAATTCAAATTATCTTTTTTAAGAACGGGGAGAATGCTCATGACTTTATAGTTTTTGCTTGCTGCTTCAGAAATTTTTCCTTCAATAATTAAAATTGCCTTATTCCTTCTTAGTTCCTTTATTTTGAATGTGGCACTAAGGCCATTGCCATTAAAAACCTCGACACTACCACCCTCATGTAACCTTAGCGCTTTTATAAGATGGTTTGATTGCAGACTATCAAGCTCAATAGATACACTATTTTCTGAAAAAAATTTGCTATAGAATCTATGGAGTTTCATATATATATTATAGCGATTGGATTATAAGAATGTCAGATATAAGTATTACATTAATTAGGCACGGTGAAGCAGCTGGATCATGGTCTGAAAATTTGGACCCTGGGCTCAGTGTAAATGGGATTGATCAGGCAAAGTCTCTATCTCTTGATAATACAAATGACTATCTAAAAGATTATGATTTTATTTCAAGCCCAAGATTGAGAGCAATAGAAACATCACATTTTTTAGCCAGGAAATTTAATAAGAAAGTAAAAATTAATGACATTTTTGATGAGATTCCATCAGAAGGAATTAAACTGGAAGATAAGATAGATTGGTTAAAAAAGATTTCATCTATGCCATTTAAGGATCTTCCTAATTCAGTGATTGATTGGCAGGAAATGATAATAAAAGAGATTCTATCTTTTAAACAAAACTCAGTAATTTTTTCACACTTCATGGTTATGAACATTGTTTTTGGATATATCAATAGTTCGAGCAAGCTACTGAGCTTTTACCCAGATTACACCTCTTCGATAAAAGTAACTCTAAAAGATAATGAAATTACTTCTTACCAGATTGATAAAGAGAAAAAAACTAAGATCAATCTATAAAAAACTATTGAGCAATTTTTAAACAGATGTAAAATCAATTGATTCTTTCATTTTTTGCTTACTTTGACTAAAAAAGAACCTTCTTTCGATAGCTACTCTAGAAAGCCCCTTGCTAATGAGGTTAGAAAGGCTATGAAAAGATATTATAGGCAACTTGAATCCAACGCTCCTATAGATGTTTATGATTTAGTACTTTCTGAGATTGAGCCTCCTTTGTTAATTCAGACTATGAAATACGCAAAAAATAACCAATCAAAAGCAGCCAAAATCCTTGGCATTAATAGAACGACTCTTAGAACAAAACTTAAAAAATATAATATTGGAAAGTAATGAATTTAATCCATCCCAAAACAGCGCTGATTAGTCTATCTGATAAGACTGGGCTTTATGAAATAGTTGAATATCTTGTATCTAAAAATGTAAAAATTCTTTCTACAGGAGGAACTTACAAGGCTATAAAGGAAATTAATCCAAACGTAGTAGAAGTGTCTGAATTTACAGGATTTCAAGAAATGATGGATGGAAGAGTTAAAACTCTTCATCCTAAAATTCATGCAGGAATTCTTGCAAGAAGAGATAAAGATCTTGAGGCCCTTGATGAAAGGGGTTTTGAGACTATAGATTTAGTTATAGTGAATCTATACCCATTTCAAGAGACAATAGCTTCTGGCTGCACATTTGAAGAAGCCGTTGAAAAAATTGATATTGGTGGTCCAACAATGATCAGATCTGCTGCTAAAAATTTTAAAGATGTAGCCGTTCTCTCTGATCCCAAGGACTATTCAAAATTTATTGACCAATGGAAAAATGATGGTGGCATCTCCTATAATTTCAGGAAAGAGCTTTCCAATAAGGTATTTGCTCTAATGGCTGAATACAACCTAGCTATATCAAACTATTTCTCTGAAAAAAATAATATTGATCTTCCAAATTTTAAATTTAAGGATTCTTCGGTCTTGAGATATGGCGAAAACCCTCATCAAGAAGCAAGGCTTCTAACATTTGATGATCTTAAAAATGTGAATATAGCTAATGCAGAAATTATTCAAGGCAAGGAGATGTCATACAACAATATTGTTGATGCAGATGCAGCATGGGAATGCGTTAGAGAATTTAATGAGCCTGCCTGCGTTATTGTAAAACATGCTAATCCATGTGGCGTGGCATCATCAGATTCATTGCTTAATGCATATAATCTTGCCTTTCAAACCGATCCAACTTCAGCTTTTGGAGGCATTATTGCTCTAAATGGGAAGCTTAATGCCTCAACTGCTAAAGAAATTAATGAAAGACAGTTTGTTGAAGTAATAATTGCTACAGATTATGAGGAAGCAGCTTTAAATGTTTTAAGTTCTAAGAAGAATATTAGAGTTCTAAGAGTAGATATAGATCAAGATAATCCATATCCAGGAACAATAAAGAAAGTTTCTGGTGGAATCTTACTGCAAAGTGATGATGACTTTAGCGTGTCTCAATCTTCATTGAAATGTGTAACAAAAAGGCAGCCAAGTGAGAGTGAAATGAAAGATTTAATGTTTGCATGGAAGGTAGCAAAATTTGTAAAATCAAACGCAATTGTATATGCAAGAGACAGGCAAACAATTGGAATAGGTGCTGGTCAAATGAGCAGAGTTATAAGTGCAGATATTGCAAATTTAAAAGCAAAGGAAGAAGGGTTAAAAGTTGAGAGTGCAGTTATGGCCTCAGATGCATTCTTTCCATTTAGAGATGGGATAGATAAAGCTGCATCTAGTGGAATTGCAGCAATTATTCAGCCCGGTGGCTCTATAAGAGATGATGAGGTTATTGCGGCTGCTGATGAAAATAATATGGCTATGGTTTTCACATCAACAAGACATTTTAGGCACTAATGAAAGTTCTGGTTATTGGGTCAGGTGGAAGAGAGCATGCTTTAGCATGGAAGTCGGCACAGGATAGCGCTGTAAGTGAGGTTTTTGTCTCTCCTGGAAATGCTGGAACTAAACTTGAAGATAAATTAACCAATGTATGTCTTGATCATGACAATTTTGAATCAATAGAGAAATTTTGTTCTTTGCATGATGTTCAGTTAGTTATAATTGGGCCTGAGCAACCATTGGTTGCTGGTCTGACAGATTATCTTGAATCAAAAAAAATAAATGTCTTTGGACCTTCAAAAGCTGCGGCTCAATTAGAGGGGTCAAAAACTTTTTCCAAAGATTTTTTTGTTAAATATGGAATACCAACAGCAGAATATGCATCGTTTGACAATTTTAATGAGGCCTTCCAGCACTTAGAGAATATTGTTTATCCGACAGTTGTGAAGGCTGATGGTTTGGCAGCAGGTAAAGGGGTCATAATTTGCGAGTCTAAATTAGATGCAGAACTAGCACTAAAAAATATTTTCCAAGACAATGCATTCGGTAGCGCTGGCAATAGAGTCGTTATCGAAGAGTTTCTAGAAGGTGAAGAAGCCAGCTTTATTGCTGTTGTCAGCAAAGATAAAATTATTCCTCTGGCAACTAGCCAAGATCATAAGGCTGTAGGTGAAGGTGATGTTGGTTTGAATACTGGTGGAATGGGTGCATATTCTCCAGCGCCTATAGTTTCTGAATCAATCAATCAAAAAATTATTGACCAAGTAATGAAGCCGACGATGGATGGCTTGATTAGTGAGGGGTCGCCATATTTGGGGTTTCTTTATGCTGGATTAATGATCAAAGATGATGAAATAAAAGTATTAGAATTTAATTGCAGATTCGGCGATCCTGAAACACAGCCTATCCTAATGAGGCTAGAATCTAGCTTGGTTGAGTTATGTCTATGTGCAATTAATGATGATCTCGATAACTATGATATTAAATGGAATCCAATGTATGCATGTGGTGTTGTAATGGCCTCTGAAGGTTATCCTGAAAAATACGAAGCTGGTAAAGAAGTCACTATTGAAAATATAGATAATCTTCATATGAAGCTTTTTCATGCTGGAACAACTTTGCAAGATGATAAAATTCTTACATCTGGAGGGAGGGTTTTTTGCGCAACTGCACTTGGCGAGGATTTAAAAGAAGCGCAAGAAAGAGCATATGAATTGGTTGATAAAGTGAAATTTGAAGGGTCCTACTTTAGGCAAGATATAGGCTATAAAGGAATATATTTGGGTGTTAAATGGGTCTGATAGATAAAATTGTTAATGAGTGTGATATTGCTCTTAAAACACTTTCAAACTCTAAGGCTGGAACAAATAGAGACTATCCTGTCAAAAAAACATCTTTAGACAAAAAAGCAAAGCTATCAAAAAAAGAAAAAGAGCTATCAATTCAAATGATGAGAGTTAATTTGGCTGGGGAAGTAGCAGCTCAAGCTTTATATCGCGGCCAAGCAATGGTTTGTAAAGATGAAGATATTAAAAAACATCTCATAGAAGCCGGTGAAGAGGAAACCGACCATCTTATATGGTGTAAAAAAAGACTGGATGAGCTCGACGGCAAAGGGTCTGTTTTTAATCCAATTTGGTATGCCGGCTCTTTTGCCATTGGTGCAATTTTTGGAAATATGGGTGAGAAAGTGAGTCTTGGTTTTGTTGAGGAAACGGAGAAGCAGGTTGTTAAGCATATAGATATGCATCTTGAGAGAGTATCTCCAAATGATGCTGACACAATACAAATCTTAAAAACTATGAGAGAGGATGAAGATATTCATGCAAGACAAGCTGAAGAAAATGGTGGTGAAGAGCTAAGAAAGCCAACAAAAAAGATTATGGAATATACTGCCAAGATAATGACTTCCTCAAGTACTTATATTTAAAAAATAAACTACTTCATCTGCTGCCACTTAACTGGCACGCCTTCTAATTGATACCTATTAGATTCTTCTCTTAATTTTTCATACTCTGTTTTTGATGAATATACAGTCACGATAAGAGCATTCAGTTTGTTTGCAGTTATTCTAAGAACCCTACCCATTCTTTGTATTCTTTGTCTTTTTGAAGAAGAGGCGCTTAATATCATGGCTCCATCAGCCTCAGGCATATCAAAACCCTCATCGAGTGCCGTACAGCTTACCAAGACATTTAGATTTCCACTCTTAAAATTATTAAGATTTTCTTCTCTTTCAGCCGAATCAAGATCTGTATTATATATAGCAGATTTATAGCCTTTTTTATTAATAATAGTATTAAATTCTTTGGCTTGTTTTTTATTTTCAGTGAAAACTATCCAACTGTCTCTTTTATATTTTTGAAGAAGCTCAATGCCAAATGGGCTTCTGTTTTTTGAAGTCTTTACCATTCTTGCCCTATTAAAAATTAGCATTTTTAGTGGATAGTCATTCATGTTATTTCCACCTATTGTCGCCGCCCTTCTTTGAATGCTCTTAGTAAATTTCTTATACTCGCTTTCTTCATCTTGGGTCATAGCAGCATATGCATAGAGTAATTTAAAATTAACAATGACCTCATCTTCTCTTGCGTCTATGTAGTCATAATCAAAAATAATGTCTCCAAGAATTTTTTTAATAATGATGTAAAAATTGTCATCGTAGTCCCTTTCAGGAGTCGCTGATAATCCTAATGTTGCATGCCAATTATTTGTTAATGTGTCTCCCCTCTTTTCTGTTCCAATCTTATGACATTCATCAACAATTAAGAGAGTTTGAGAGGCATTAAACTTTTCTATGATATTTTTTACTGAATCAATTGTAGAGATGGTTATTTTTGAAGTTTCCTCTAGATGCTCGCCACCTCCGTTTAGGGAAATCTCACTGCTAGCAAATGAATCAAGAAGGCCTTCATACCATTGGTCCAAAAGTGCGATTGAGGGAACTACTATAAAAATATTATTATCAGGATTTTCTTGAAGATATTTTTTAAGGCAATGAATTGCAAATACTGTCTTACCTCCACCTGTGACTACCTTTACTATTCCTCTTTTTTTTGCCCACCACATAGGAAAAGCAGCTTCCTGCCATTGCCTAAGCTTCAAAGAACTGACCTCTCATCAAACTTTCGCCTATAAGAAAAACATGGATATTATTTTCCTTTAGTTTATCTATATCTTTCTGATTTTTTATTCCTGACTCAGAAACAAAAATATTTGCTCCCTTAAATTTCTTTTTAAGATCTATAGAATTTTGGATATCTACTTCAAATGTTTTTAAGTTTCGATTATTAACTCCAATAATTGCATTCTCATATTTTTCTACCCTTCTTAACTCTTTTTCATCATGAACTTCTATTAAATAATCTAGCTTTAGCGATTCAGCAACTTGTATAAATTTACTTATTTGGCTATCTGTTAAGATACTAACTATCAAAAGAATACAATCAGCTCCCATTAATTTTGCTTCATAGATTTGATATTCATCGATCATGAAATCTTTTCTTAAAATAGGAAGCTTGGAGATGCTTTTTACTTGCTCCAAGTATTTTGAGCTTCCATGAAAAAAATCTTCTTCGGTGAGAATAGAAAGTGCTGAGGCTCCAATATCCTCATATTCTTTTGCTTTATTTTGCGGATCAAAGTTTTCTGAAATTATTCCTGCACTTGGAGATGCTTTTTTGATTTCAGCAATAATTGCTTGGTCCTTGTTTAAAATACTTTTCTTGAAATTTGGATCTTTCAATTCAATATTATTTATTTTACTTTTCAGCTCTGAGATTGGGACAAGAATCTTTCTTTCTTTTAGCTTGGATTGAGTATTGTCTACTATTTCTTTTAGAATGCTCATTAGGAATTTGAAGCCCTCACATATGCATCTAATTTTTCTAAAGCCTGGCCGTTATTCATTAGTTTTATAGCTCTATCTACGCCGCTGGCGATAGAGTCTTCTATTCCAGCCAAGTAAATGCTGGCACCAGCATTCAAAGCAATCATATCCTGAACAGCTGAATCTCTTCCAGAAAAAGCTTCTTTAACTAGAGATAAGCTTTGTTCAGGAGAATCAGCAACTATTTCTTTTAATGGCCTGCTTTTTAAACCAAACTTTTCTGGAGATATTTCATAACTGGAAATAGTTCCATTTTTTAGTTCAGATATTTGGCTATTCCCCGTAATTGTTATCTCATCTAGCCCGTCATCCCCATGAACAATCAGAACATGTTCCATTTTTAAATTATTTGAAACCTTAGAGAAGGTGTTAAGCAAAGAGTGATCATACACTCCTATAATTTGTTTCTTAGCACCGCATGGATTTGTATGAGGTCCTAAAAGATTGAAAATAGTTTTTTTTCGAATTTTTTGTCTTGCAGGCATGACATATTTCATAGAGGCATGATGAAGAGGCGCAAATAAAAAGACAAACCCAGTATCTTCAAAAACTTTTAAGAGTTTTTCTCTATCATGAGCAATATTAGCTCCAGCTGCTGTTAAAAAATCAGCGCTTCCAGATTTGCTAGAAACAGCCTTATTTCCATGTTTAGTTACCAAAGCACCACTTGCAGCTGCAACAAAAGACGATGCGGTTGAGCAATTAAAAGTATGCAGTCCTGAACCTCCAGTACCACAAGTATCGATATGGGTCGAAACACCAACATCAAATTTAAGAGACTTCTCTTTCATCACTGAAGCAGCAG
>CALJHI010000071.1 GCA_938075575.1 uncultured SAR86 cluster bacterium
GCAAGCTTAACTCTTTTGAAATAGGTCCAGCAAAAATAAAACCTCTACTTTCAATACTTGCTACAACTGTAGCTCCAAAAGACTTTGTAGATGTTGTAAATGCATCACATGTTTTGATAAGGCCTTCCGGGGTCTCTATTAGGCTTGTGATATCTCTAAATTTAATGCCAGGTATTGGGAAGTCTTCTACCGTTCTTATGTATTGCTTTAGATTTAATTTATCATTCATGATTATCTCCGATTTGGTGCGTCCAGCTAGATTCGAACTAGCGACCCCCTGCGTGTCGAGCAGGTACTCTAACCAACTGAGCTATGGACGCATACTTTTATACTCATTGTAATGAGTGAGCAAAATTATACATATTTTATAAATATCTTCTATATATATTTAAATAAACTAATTCGTCTGTTTACTCTATATTCTGCCTCATCGATAGGAGTTTTTTCTTTGTAACATTAAGAATTTCTATCTTTTCTGGAGATGTTTCATCTTCAAGCATCCCATCAATCTCACCAACAGACTTTTGAACCGAACCCCATTTACCATCGCTTGTAGTTCTTTCCTTGATTAGTTCCATATAACGACTTTTAACGTCTTCTGGGACATCTAGTCCATATTGACTACATATTATTCTTTCAGCAAAAATAGAAAATCTTTCATCTTCAAAATTTCTAGATATCTTTATCAAGTGATTTATATCTTCAGATAAATGAAATTCTTGCATGAGATCTTTATCTTTTTGTGATGGAAATCCCCCAGAGTAAATTGAGGCCTCTATATGCTCTGGTTCAGGGAAGGTCATCATTCTATCCTCCATGGCTTGAGAAATTTTTGATTGAAAATCTTTATCTTTTTTAATAATTTCTGCTCTCCTTTGAAGCTCATCAAAACTAATATCAAAGACCTCTTTATTATTAATAAGTTTGCTTGAACAAACGGGAATGGTTTTATTGATTTTATATTTTTTTAGAGGCCCGTCTCTTCCTTTGGATTGAATGAGCTTGTTTATTTCAGAATAATCAAGATCTAAAATATCTTCTGGATCATAGCTCAGATCAAATAAAACAATCTCATTTGGCCTAGATGGATCGCTTCCACATAAGACAACTGGATATTGAAAGGTATGTCTTCTATGTATTTCGCCTAACGCAAGAAAATCATCTGAATAAAGTAAGTTTTTAATGCCTTGCTTTGTTGAAGAATTTATAAAAGATTTAAATAAATCTGGAAGTTTTGTTTTAATAATTTCACACAGACTTATCATTAAATTGCAATCTGCTATAGCATCATGCGCATCATCTGCATCAATACCATGTTCTTTCGCTAGATGTTCTAATTTGTATGAGATTCCAGGACCGCCATCAAATAAAGGTATGGAAATTTCGTCTGAAAAAAATGATGCAATATTATGAAACATGAGCATTAAATCCAATCTGCCATTTCCATTTGTATTGGTGGTATATGGCTCAAGCAAGTTATACCAAAACTGTCTTCTTACAAGCTCTTCATCAAAGGAATGACCATTATATGAAACAAAGATAGATGGCTTAGCGAGAGACCATTGCCTCCATTGCCTTTGGATTTCAGACATCATTTGATAATGCGAAGTATTTGAGTTAAATAAATCTATTTTTTTATTTGTTAGCATTGCTCTTGGAGCAGGAATGGTCCAAGGCAATGGGGCGCAGCCAATATTCTGTTCTTCTAGTCGATTTAAATTTATATCTGTATAGACTGAACCACATTGTAAAATCTGACTAAAGTCTTTTTGAATGCCTGTAGTTTCGGTATCGTAAAATACTAAATTATAATCATTCACTCCTATGATCTAGATACAAATGAGGATTCTACTTGTCCATCCTCATTTAATTTATATTTTCCTAATTCTTGCCTTGCTACCGCCCTTCTATGAACCTCATCTGGACCATCGGCCAATCTAAGAGTTCTCATATGGGCATACATAGCTGCAAGTGGATAGACTTGAGAGACTCCGGCCCCGCCATGTATTTGAATTGCTCTATCTATAACGTCACAACATACATTTGGAGCAACAACTTTAATTTGAGCAATTTCACTTGCAGCCACTTTATTTCCAACTGTATCCATCATATGCGCGGCTCTTAATGTGAGTAATCTTGCTTGATCAATTTCAATTCTAGAATTGGCAATAATATCCATATTACCTCCAAGCTGAACTAGAGGTTTTCCGAATGCAACTCTTTCCATTCCTTTTTGACACATCATTTTTAATGCTCTTTCAGCCAAGCCAATTGCTCTCATGCAATGATGAATTCTACCTGGACCAAGTCTTCCTTGAGCAATTTCAAAGCCTCTACCCTCTCCAAGAAGCAAGTTTTCTTTAGGCACTCTTACATTGGTAAATTTAATATGCGCATGTCCATGTGGCGCATCATCATATCCAAATACATGCATCATTTTCTTTATCTCAATTCCTTCTGAATTCATTGGAACAAGAATCTGTGATTGTCTTTGATGTCTGTGATTATCAGGATTGGTTACACACATAAAAATAATAATTTCACATCTAGGATCACCGGCACCAGAAGTCCACCACTTTTCTCCGTTTATTACATATTCATCACCATCCAGAACTGCTGTTGAAGCAATATTTGTTGCATCTGATGATGCAACTCCAGGCTCTGTCATCCCAAACGCTGAACGGATGTTGCCCTCTAGTAAAGGTTTAAGGTATTTTTCTTTGTGCTCTTCATTTCCATATCTTTCAAGCACCTCCATGTTACCGGTATCTGGTGCTGAGCAATTAAAAACTTCTGAAGATATACCATATGCTCCCATGGCCTCAGCAAGGTGAGCATATTCATAATTAGTTAAGCCTGCACCATTTTCACTTTCAGGTAAAAATAGGTTCCACAAACCAGCAGCTTTTGCTTTCCCTTTCATTTCCTCCATTATTGGTGGCACAACCCATTTTCCATTATCGTCTTTTGACTGCTTATGGTATAAATCTTCATTATGGGCTATCTCATCATCAATAAATTTTTGGACTCTTTGAATTAAATCTATTGCTTGTGGTCTGAGTTCAATCATGTTGTATACCCTCTATTATATTGATTATTTTGAATACGTTATAAGCCCTATGAATAGTTGCTTTTAACAGTTATTATACTATATATACATTAACTCAGTAGCAGTAAAAATCAACACATCATATGTATTTTAAAACATGAAAATTAGCTCATTTGATCTCAACCTTTTTGTTATTCTTAATGCTATATATACAGAAGGTAGTCTTACAAAGGCTGCAGAGGTCGTTGGCATTACACAGCCTGCTGTTAGCAATGCACTATCTAGGTTAAGAGAAAAGTTTGATGATGAGTTGTTTGTTAGAACCGGTTCTGGGATGGTTCCTACGCAGAAAACAGAAAATATCATTTCTGATATTCAAAGCGCACTCTCTTTAATGCAACAGAGTGTAAACCAACCAGACTCTTTTGATTGCTCTATAACAGAGAGAAACTTTAAACTCTCCCTGGGTGACATTACAGAAGGAAGAGTACTTCCCTTTATGATGAAAGAGATATATAAAAATGCACCCAATATTTCAATAGGTAGTTATAACTACCGTAGGGTTGATCAAGTTCATGCGTTGGCAACAAATAACCTAGACTTTGTTGTAGATCCTGTTATCCCAGACTCTGATGAAATAAATTCATATAAAGTTTTTCAAGATCATTTTGTAGTAATTCACAGAGATGGACATCCTATAGAAAGAATTAAAAACTTAACGGTTGATGATCTTTTGTCACAAAAGTTTATAAATGTCTCTAATCGAAGAAAAGGTTTGCATATGATTGACTTGGAATTAGAAAAAACTGGACATAGAAGAGAAATAGCTCTTAGGTGTCAGCATTTTCTAATTGCACCAGAAATAATTCGAGAAACTGATGCAGTTATAATGGCTACTCATAGTTTTGCTAAAAATAATGACCTTCCATTTGTCGAAATTCCAGCAGAACTTCCTCAAATGGAATACTTTTTATCTTGGCATAAAAATGATGAAGGCGATGGAGGTCATGAATGGATGAAAGATCTTATTATTAGAGCCTTTGAGGATGCTCTAAAATAAGAACGTTCTTCTAGCTCAAATTATGGCTTGAAGTTTTTACAATTCCACCATCAGACGTGACTGTCTCACCAACTGTATAAGCTCCTGCTCTTGAGCACATAAAAATAACTAAACCTGCAATATCTTCAGGAGTACCAACTCTTTTTCTAGGATTTCTTTTTGCTATTTCAGAATAGTCATGTGCAACTGCAGCACCTAACATATTGCTAGGATAAGGACCTGGAGCAATTGCATTTACAAGAATATTTTCTCTTACAAGCCTATGAGCAAGATGCCTTGTAAGGTGATGAACGGCTGCTTTAGATGTTGAATAAGAAAATGTTTCAAATGCTGGTGTATTTAATCCATCTATAGAGCCAATGTTTATAATTCTTGATGGATCTTCTAAAGATGCGTTTTTAGTAAGAAGAGGTTTCATTTGCTGAGATAGGAAAAATAAACTTTTTGTATTTAAGTCCATAACCTTATCCCATCCAGCCTCAGAAAAAGTATCAAATGGCTCTGCCCATGCAGCGCCAGCATTGTTTATAAGAAAATCAATTCCCTCTTCTTTTTCTTTTATTTGATTAGCAAAACTAGTAACCCCTTCAAGAGTGCTAAGGTCACAGCCTAAGGCTATACATTCTCCGTTATATTTATTAGATAGTTCTTCAGCCTTAGCGAGAAGAGGACCGATTTTACGAGCTGTTATGTATACCTTAACTCCATTTGCAAGAAGTCCGGCTGTGATCATTTCTCCAATTCCTCTGGAGCCCCCCGTAACTACTGCTGTTTTACCCTCTACATTAAAAAGCTCATTTATATTCATAATTATCCTCTTAGATTCAATTTTTTTTAATTCTTGACAATATATATAAACAATTAAGTGATGTAAAATGCATTATGCTTTTACTAAATTTGTTTGGTTTAATAATTTCGATTGCTGTTCTTGTTTGGGGTGCAGATAAGTTTGTTGATAATTCTGCATTGATTGCCAAAAAATCTGGATTAAGTGAATTAACCATTGGCCTAACAATTGTTGCATTAGGAACGTCTGCTCCAGAAATATTTGTTGGTATATCTTCTGTTCTTAGTAAGACAGAGGAGTTAGCACTTGGGACGGTAATTGGCTCAAACATATCAAATATAGCTCTTATATTTGGCGTTTCATGTGTTGGTGTAGCAATGAGGCCAGCAAAAACCTCATCTGTCCAATTTATAGCCTTCTTTCTGTCTGCGTTATTTTTAGGGATGGCTTTGTTTGATTTGTATATAACTCCATTTGAAAGTTTTATATTTCTTTTAATATTTTTAATATTTATCTATATAACTTATAAATTTAGAGCATCGGATAATATTAAAATAGATAATGAAAACCAAGAAATTGATGCTTTTAAAACCAACCTTATGCTTGGAATTGGCTTGTTGTGTCTAGTGCTAGGATCAAGGTATGCTGTTATTCATGCTAAAGAAATAGCCCTAATGCTCAACGTATCAGAGCTAATAATTGGTCTTACTATAATAGCTATCGGCACAAGCTTACCAGAACTAGCTGCGACTATTTCTGCTATTTTAAAGAAAAAAAATGATATGGTTGTCGGAAATGTTATTGGTTCAAATGTCTTAAATATTACACTTGTAGTTCCAATCATTGGATTTTTTTCAAATATAGAACTTAATAAAATGATACTTTCTAGGGACTATATGGCCATGCTTATTGCAACCATTCTATTTATTGTTGTTGCCGCACTATATTCATCTAAGTATATAAGTATAGGCCTAATTAAGTTTATTGGTGTTGTTTTTGTATCAGGATATTTTTATTACATACTTATGGTAAGTAATCTGATTTGAGTTTTATTTATATTTTTTTATTAAGAATATTCCTATCGAAAAGGCTATAACTTCAAATATAAAGAAATCATTATAGAATCCTGGTGTTGTAGGAAATAGTGAGAAGATAATTCTTCCCAAAGCAATCGAACCAACAAGCATAGTCAAAAATTTTATGATAAATAGCGAGATATTTTTGTTAAATATCCCAATCAAGCACATTATCCCGATAACAATATTTAATCCTCCATATATACCAGCAATTTCTGAATAGCCTATCTCTGAAGTAACAGTTAGACCAATAGCCTCTAAAAACGATGGATATCCAAGCTCTAGAGCTCTTAAAATTGGATCTAAGATGGCCCATAAACCTATACCAAAATAAGTAACACCCATGAGAAGTAAAAATGATCTAACAAACCAAACTAGCATATATATTTTCCTTAAATTCTCTTACAATAAATGTAAACTATTATTGATCTATTCTACTACAACCAATGTTTAAAAAATTTTATTGTTCGGTTTTAATACTTATGATGTCTATAAACTCTAATGCCAATATACTTTTAACAGATAAAGATGTCCTTAAACTCCCTCTTCCACTTCCCTATGATGGCAAGGAATATAGCGCAGAAGAAGTTAAGTTATTTATTGAAAATACTATTGATAGCTCAATGCAGCCAATAATTATATTTGGTGGGAACTGGTGTCCTGACTGCAGAATTTTTGACGGTACATTGCAAATGCCCACAATAAAAAAATTTGTTGATGAAAAATTTAAAATACTCCATATAGATGTTGGAAGATATGATATTAATATGAATCTTCTGGAATTATTTGGCATACCACCTGAGAAAGGGGTACCTAGAGTATTAGTTTTTGATTTAGAACGAAAGCTTATAAATAACTCTTCAACTACCGAGTGGACTACTGCAAGAGATAGAGATCCCCAAGAGATATTTAACTTTATTCAGGAAATGGTTCAATAAGAATTATTCAAATTGCTTTTCTGCGCTAGCAAAAAGCAAATAGGTTGTTCCGCCTATAACTAAAACAAGGGAACATAATTGAAATATGATTGCCCAAGACTCTAAATTCTCAAGTAGTAATCCAGTGATTATAGGACTAATTATTGCTGCTATCATACCTATACTTCCAGCTATACCATATAAAGAACCAGTATATTTTGGCCCTAAGTCTGCATGATTAACGCCGAAGCCGCCTGCACCAATGCCAGAAAATAAATTAGTTACACATAACAAAATGATCATATTAATAATATTTTCCTGGAAAACTATTAAATACAAACACAATGCAGCCCCAAAAAAACCTAGGGTATTTGCCAATTTCCTAACAACAATTATCTTTACACCCCTTTTAATAAAGGTATCTGCAAGATAGCCTCCAAAAAGTAATGATACTACTGAGATAATACTAGGCACTAGGACCATAATTATGAATAAATTCGACTCGAGATCTACTCCTAAGCCACCACTTGATACTGGGCTGGTAACATACTTAGGTAAATAGGAGATGAAAGTAAAAAAAGTCCAATTGTGACAAAATGTAGCTATTACAATTGCCAAAAATGGTTTATTGGTAAGCAATTTTAATATTGGAAGGCTTTTAGCTGGTTCTTTAGCAGGAGCTTCTTCTTTTATAAGTCTAAGTTCATTTCCGCTTATAAGTGGATTGTTATTTGGATATGCATATATTTTCTTTTGCCAAAAAAAGAACCAAATAATACCTAAAGCCCCAAATGAGTAAAAAACTAATTCCCAAGAATAGTATTTAATTATGATTGCTGTTGCTACATAGCCAAATACAGTTCCAAATGACATGCCACTATTAGTAAAAGCAATTGCTCTTGTTCTTTCGTTAAATGGAATCCACCTAGCATATAGAGCATGCCATGATGGAAAAGTAATCCCCTCGCCCAAACCCATTAAAACTCTTATTAAGATTAATAACCAAAATCCACTGTATGCAAAGAAAGGTGTAATAACCGTAAAAATTGACCACAGCAGAACACCATATGCCAGCACAACTTTCCCACCAAATCTATCAGCAAGATAGCCACCAATCATCATTGTAAAGACATAGCCAAAATAAAAAGATCCAAGAATGAGACCAACCTCAGACTCAGACCACCCGAATTGTTTTTGCATTGGAATAATTGCAACGGAGATATTGACTCTATCAATATAGCAAATAAAGACCGCCAAAAAGGACATGAATATTAATTTATAGCGCTCTGGAATCATCTTATTAAAACTTACAGCAAGCAATAAACTTATACAAATTTATTTAAGTTTTTTTTGTTTACTTAACCTATTTTCTAATTTATTTAGATTTAAATTAGCTGGCGATCCCGCTGATGAATTTGCCTTATTGCTTTCAGTTACATCATTAGATACTTCTGAAGATTTAATAATATTATAAGCATCCCTAAATGGAGTACCTTTGGCAACTAAATCATAGACCTTATCTGTCATCCTCATCTCGTCATCAATAAAGCTATTGGATTGCTCTTTATCGATAACAATACTTTTAATCAAGTCTGGAAGAATCTCTAATGATTGCTTTACAATTTGAAAACTTTCCACAAGACTTTTCTTTGTTAATTGTAGGTCTCTATGATATCCGCTCGGCAATGAAATGAGATTCTCTAATTCAGAAGATTGGCCAGCTAAAATAGCATAGTTTGCTCTAAGTAATTCGATCACATCTGGATTATTTTTATTTGGCATTATTGATGATCCAGTAAGATATTTTTTATCAATCTTTAGTAGATTAAATTCTTGAGATAAAAATAAACTCATATCCCAAGAAAATTTCCTTAGATCAAACATGGGTTGTTTTAATGAGCTTAATATTTGCATTTCATACTTTCCCCTACTGTTTTGAACATACATGCTATTTAGCTGCAATCTATTAAAGCCCAATTCTTCTGAAACTGATTTTCTATCTAAAGGAAGCTTTACTCCATAACCTGCTGCAGTACCAAGAGGATTATTATTAATCCAATCATGTGTATATGTAATTAGATCGATATTATCCATAAATGATTCAGCGTAAGCAGAAAACCACAAACCCCATGATGATGGCATTGCTCTTTGCAAGTGAGTATATCCAGGCATTGGATCATTTTTATGCTTATAGGCCATATCTAAGAATGAGGAGGCAATTTTTATATTTAGATTCTTTATAGAAAGCAACTGATCTTTAGCAAAAAGTCTCATCGCTACAGAAACCTGATCATTTCTACTCCTTCCAGTGTGCACTTTTTTTCCTAAATCACCATGCTCGTTTGTTAAGAAAAACTCAATAGCTGAGTGGCAATCTTCATACTCGTTTGTAAGCTTAAATTTTCCACTTGTAAAATCTTTTTTAAGGTGTTTTAAGGATTTTTTAAGCTTTAATAATTCTGTTTTTTTGATAACTTTAATATTAAACAATGCATTAATATGAGCAATTGTTGCATCAATATCATGGATGAATAAAAAGTTATCTAGCTCAATGTCATCCGATGAGAGAAATTTAGAAATTTGATCAGAAGAGTTTTTATTATTTGTATCCCATAGTTTTTTAGTCATTTGTTACTCCTAATAACTCATCAAACCCACATGCTGAATTTAAATTTTGTATAGCTTGTGTTGCTGCACCTTTCAGGAGGTTATCTATAACTGAGTACATTGTAAGATTTTTATTTGAAGAATCTAAAGAAAAGCCTCCTAGTGATGCGTGATGCTTACCAGCCACTTCTTGAATCATCGGCATATCATTTAATCTTATTAACGGCATGTTTTCATAGTATTTTTTATAAAGATTATAAAGCTCCTCTTTTGAAAAAGATTCATTAAGTTGAATATGGGCTGTAATATGTATTCCTTGGAAAAAATTACCAACATGAGGTGAAAAGTAAATATTCTCATAACAATGCTTCCTGGCCTCTAATTCGTGTATGTGACCAGAAGGAGAATATGGAATAACATTATTCTTTAGTTTTTCAGGGTCATTCTTATCATTTAGAGTTGCTCCTGCACCACTGTAACCAGATATCCCAAAAGCACTGACTTTGCCATTTATATAAGGCTTTAATGGGGTTACTATTAATTGAATTGCAGTAGCATAGCAACCTGGATTACTAATATACTGGCCAGCGCTGGTCTTCTGAATTTCAGGTATTCTATAATTCCAATCATCTTCAAATCTATGGTCAGAACTCAAATCCAATATAATAATTTTTGATGATGCCTTTTTAATTTTTTGCACATATTCAATAGATTTATTATTTGGAAGTGCAAGTATTGCAATATCAATGCTATCGAGCTCAAAATCAGCATTATCAAGTTTTGAAAACCTTAAATCCGTGTTCTTTGAGTAATTTTCTACATATTTATCATATGCTGAAGAAGAGTATGCTTTTTTTAAATCAAAAAATGGGTGCTTGTCTAATAGCTTGATAATTTCTTTGCCAACATACCCTCTTCCACCAAAGAGAGCAATATTATACTTAGTCATCATAAATTACTGTCCTTGGTTGTTTTGATGCAAACTCAATACAAGATATGAGCTCTTTTAAGTCAGTTATTCCAATCCAAAAAATATACCAATCATCAAGTCTTTGGAATCCATCTGCTGCATCTTTATAAAAACTATTTATCACGTTAGTTGGTTTAGAACGCCAAAATACTTTTTTGTTATCTTTAATCATTTTCTTCCACATAGCATTACCCAAACCCTCTCCCCTTGCAGAGGAAATAACTGAAAATTTATCCATATAAGCTACTTTGTGTTTTTTTGATAAGACTATTGCTGATCTATTGCAGGAGCTGATTAGATAATTATTATTGTTTTCATTGAAATAATTATTTGCAAGCTTTCCTTTAAATGATGATTCGATTATAGATTTGACGGCTTTGATTTGGAGTTGATCTAAATTGTTAAATGATCTAATTGTATGACCAGCTTTGACAAGTGTTCCAGACCCAGCATCAGTAAATAACTCCTTGCTTAAAAAGAGTGGTTTTGTGATTGAAACTGAGCTACTTGAAGGAAGAATATCTGTTAAAAGTTTTATTTGTTTAAGTTTTAGTTTCATGCCTGAGTGAAGCCATTCTTGTTTCATTAAAAAATCATAATCATCATTAATATTAATTGTAGAAATAAGTTTAGAATTTTCGTTAAAAATTCCTCCTACTTCTGACAAAAATATTACTTTATCTGGCTCAATCTCTCTTGCTATTGCCAATGTTGCTAAATCAGCATTAATATTCACATGATTTGTTTCTTTGGTTTTCCCCAATGGAGATATGACTGGAACAAAGCCTTCAGCAATAGAGGCTTTTATTGCATTTACATCCAAGCTTACAACATCACCAACATAACCAAGGCTTTGATCCTTAATTTCACAATGAAAAATATCATCAACGAAAGATTTTGCATTTACGCCCTCAGCATCTAATGCTTTCACTAATTTAATATTTTCTTCAGAAAATACTTTTATAGCTATCTGCAAGACATCTGCCGAGCTTACTCTTTGACCATTTATAAATTTATAATCAATTTTATTCTTCTCTAGCTCTTCGGATAGCATTGGGCCTGCGCCATGAACAATTATTGGGATAAGCCCAACTTCAGTTAAAAAAGAAATGGAAGAGATGAGATTATCTAGATCATTTTTTAAAATCGCGCCTCCAACTTTTATCAAAGCAAATCTATAGTCATCAGAGGAAAATCTTTCTAGATATTTCCTAATTTCTTTTTGGCTGCTGATGCTGCCTAAGAGCTTTAAAAAGGTTTCTTTTTTATAAACTTTATTCATAATTTATTTTTATTTACCTTTGCCCATGTGGAGGAGCTTTGTCCAAATAACTTTATAAAACCAGAGGATTCTTCAATACCCCATGAAGCTGATTGAGCATATGTAGAATCTTTATTTACAAGCTTTTTCTTTGCATCAACTGAAATGGCAGTTACTCTCCCGGAAGATAGACAAACTTCCACAGCACCATTAACGGACTGTTGTATATCTTCTAAGAAATTTTCTAGATTTTTTGTTAAAGGATCAAAGTAGAATCCGCTATAAACTAGCTCGACCCATTTCTTACCAATAATAGGTTTAAAGAAACTTTGTTTATCAGTCAGAACAGTCTCCTCTAAGGCTTTGTGTGCTTTTTGAAGGATAGTTATTCCAGGCGCCTCAAATAAAATTCTTCCCTTAATCCCTATAATAGTGTCTCCGGTATAAATTTCTCTACCAATCCCATAAGACCCGCCATCAGTATTTAATTTTCTTAATAAATCGGCGCCTTTTAAAGATCTACCATTTATCTTTTTTGCCTCGCCCTTAATGAATTCAATTTTTATTTTTTTATCTTTTTTAGGATATTGATCTGGCTTTTTGCAAAGAATATAGCTTTCATCAGATGGCTCTTTCCAATCATCTATCTCTGATCCTGATACTGTAACTCCCATAATATTCTCATTTACACTATAAGATGAGCTTAAAGAAGATACTTTAAACCCTCTCTCTTTGAGATACTTAATCTCATAAGCTCTAACATCTTTTGATTTATTTTGGATTTCTCTAATTGGGCTGAATGTATTAAAACTCCCAAGAGCCTGAATGGATAAATCAAACCTAACCTGATCATTGCCCATACCTGTACATCCGTGAGCAATATTTTTAGTTTTTAATTTATTAGATAAAGCAACTGCTTCTTTAACAATTAGGTACCTGTCTGAGCATAATGCAGGATATCTGTCTTGATACAATGATCCTGACCAAATCAAGGGTTTAATTATTTCTTTCCATAGAGATTGGTCTATATTTTTATTGATATGTTTCTTTGCTCCCAACTCTATTGCCCTGTTTGTAATTTTTATTTGTTCTTTTTTTGATGTTCCTCCGGTATTTACAAATATAGTATGAACTTCAAATCCTTGTTCAATTAAATAGGGAACACAAAAACTTGTATCCAATCCACCTGAAAATGCTAAAACAATTTTTTTCATTTTATTTACCCTTTAATAAAGTTGTTAGTAATGATTTTTGAACATGCAATCGATTAGCAGCTTCTTGAACTGCAATACAATAATCAGAATCCATAACCGCGTCTGTAGCTTTAATATTTCTTCTTAATGGAATACAATGACTAAACTTAGCGTTATTAGTTAATGCCATTTTTTTTTCATCAACAATAAAATTCTTGAATTTATCCCTAAGAATTTTTTCATTATTTGCATCATTAAAATAATTGATTGCCCCCCAGCTTTTTGCGTAAACAATATCAGCATCGGAATATCCATCTTCAATATTATGAGTAATTTCAAATGAAGCATTATTTTTAGAGCAATTTTCTTGAGCTTTACTTATAAAAGATTCATGAAGGATATAGTCTTCTGTAGGACAAAGAAGCTTGACATTCATACCAAACTTACTAGCTATTAAGAGTGATGAATTAGCAACAGCTGTATTTAGCGGTTTTGGATGATAAGTCCATGTTATTAGGTAATTTTTTCCATCTAAGTCTCCTATCTCTTCTTGAAGAGAAAGTATATGAGCTAATTCTTGGCATGGATGAGTAATAGTTTCCATGTTCACAACTGGAACAGTTGAAAACTTCTCGAAACTCTTGATTACATTATCTGAAATATCCTCATTTATATCCTGAAATTTTGGAAAAGACCTAACTGCAATCAAATCACAGTATTCAGATAAAACTTTAGCCACTTCAATTATGTGCTCTTCTGAATCTTGATCCATAAGTGCATTCTTTTTAAATTCTATTGGCCAAGCATCTTTACCAGGATGCAAAACAACAGCATAGCCACCAAGCTCTTGAACACCTATTTCAAAACTAGTTCTAGTTCTCATTGATGGATTAAAAAATAGCAATGCAACAGATTTATTCTTCAAGGTATCTTGAAATCTTTCTTTTTTTAAGTATTTTGCATAATCCAATATCTCTTGAAGGTCTGATCTTGTCCAATCGTCAGTCGTAATAAAGTTTTTCATTCTTTCTCTCTTTTAATAAATAAAAAAAAACCCAGCTAAAGCTGGGTCTATTTCACAACAGAAAAGATCCAGCTATAAAGCTGAAGCCCGTCTCGGTTGTGCGTTAAATCTAATCATTGGAAAGAGTATAGCTATAAATAGCAGTTTGTAAACTTTTTTAATATTCATAATTTAAGCATATTTGATAAATTTTTATGAAAATCGACAATGGCTTTTTCAAAGTAGCCAAATGTGAGGTAGTTATTAGCTTTAGTCGTAACTGTTTCTTGTATAGCTACTGCTGCCTCCCTATCCTCTGCTTGTCCTGACTTATTAACAAAAACTGCATCTTTTTTTGCTTCTTCTAATGTTATCTTTTTTTGATCTTCTTGCTCATTTATTAAGAGATAACTTATAAGCTTAACTCGTGTTGGTGAAATTGGTTCGATTATAGTAAGGCTAGTATGCTTAGATAGCACTGAAACACTTACATTTGGGAAAAGATGATAAACTTTTGTAACCATGCCATTAATACTTCTTTGGGATGGATCAATATCTCTTAATTTCTCAATCCTCTTAAAAGGAAATATAACCCTTGAGTTTAATCCATATGACTCAACGAGATTTATGTTATCTAGGCCATAAGGGTAAAATGTTTTTTTGTGAAGAGATCTTATATGATAACCCTCTAGCAGGGTTTCTGTTATTAACTTCCAATTTGTATTATCTTCAACCTCGCCTGTGTGAAATAATTCTTGTTCTTTGCTAAAAAAATTTAAAGCATGCTTTAACTCACTCCTATTTATTTCTCCATTTTGTTTAATATAAACAATGCCGCCTTTTTCCTTTGCGCTTAATTCATACAGACCAGTACTATCTAATTCAATTCCGGGAAAACCTTTCTGACCTGGAATTCTTTTTAATTTTCCATCAAGACCGTAAGTCCAAGCATGATATGGGCAAACAAATGCTTTTTTACATCCTTCACCTACGGCTACCTGCATACCTCTATGTTTACATGCATTTATAAAAGCTCTTACTATTCCATCCTCGCCTCTAACAGCAATGAGCGGTGTGCCAGATGCTTTCCTAGCGATATAACTCCCCTTTTCAGCAATAGCTGCGGATGGGCAAAATGGGATTGGCATATTTCTAAGCAATTCAATTTCTTGGTTGAATCTTTCTAATGAATGGTAATTATCTACCGGTTCCTTCCAAACCTCATTTCCTAAATCAGTTGTACCATTATCAATGTGGTCAAAAATCCTAACAATAGCTTCCTGGTCGTTTAATAAAAATTTAGAAACAGTCATAGGGTTATTATAAATAATTTTAGGTAATATGGTTATGAACGAATTTATTGGTAGGGATGGAGGGAGTCGAACCCCCACGCCTTGCGGCACTTGGTTCTAAGCCAAGCGTGTCTACCAGTTCCACCACATCCCCACACGAAAAAGCATTATATATATTATTAAAGATTTTTGGAAAGATTTATTGGTTAAATATTAGAGATCGTATGAAATTTGATTCTTTCTTTTTCTTTGCAAGAAATACATACTTAGGAATAAAATAACACCTACAAAAAATGAGTATAATGAATGATCGCTAAAGCCCTCATACATAAAACTAAATAATCTCGAGAAGATCATACATCCAAATATATATAAAAGAATATTGCCTATTTGAACTTTAGATGAAGAATAAAC
>CALJHI010000072.1 GCA_938075575.1 uncultured SAR86 cluster bacterium
CTACTATTTATTAGACATTCACAAAATGGCAATATAATTGCCAAGCCGAATAAAAATCAAATTAGCTTAAATACTACACTTCATAAAAATGATTGATTTTCTACAAAAACTAATTCAAATCGAGTCGATATCTCCAAAAGATATGGGTTGCTTTGATCTCATTGAGGAAAGATTAAAAAAACTTAACTTTAACTGTGAGCGAATAAACTATCTAAACGTAGAAAATCTCTATGCAACATATGGAGAGAGTGGAAAGCTTTTCTGTTTTTTAGGGCACACTGATGTTGTGCCAACTGGTCCTGTTGAAAATTGGACACATGCGCCCTTTTCTGGACATATTGAGAGCGGAATGATACATGGAAGAGGTGCTGCTGATATGAAAGGCTCGATTGCAGCATTTCTGGATAGTGTTGAACTATTCCTTGAAGAAAATGAAAATCCTAATTATAGAATTGCGATATTGCTAACCAGCAATGAAGAAGGAAATGCTTGTGATGGCTTTATTGACAGGATTGTTGATGACATGATTGAGAAAGCTGATGAAATTGATTATTGTCTTGTTGGTGAGCCAACCTCAAATGAGAGACTGGGTGATAGCATTAGAGTTGGTAGACGAGGGTCTTTAAGTGGAGAACTTAGAGTTAAGGGAAAACAAGGACACATCGCTTACCCAGAAAATGTGAAGAATCCTATATTCTTATCAAGCGATCTTATAGTGAAATTAAAGAACCAAGTTTGGGATAATGGTAATGCAATTTTTCAACCAACAAGTTTTCAAATTTCAAATATAGCATCTGGAACAGGTGCAAAGAATGTGGTTCCAGGTCACTTGGATATGATTTTCAATTTTAGATTTTCTACCGAATCTACTGAAAGCTCATTGAAGAAAGAATTTAAAGCAATAATAGATGGATTGGGATTGGACTATGATCTTGAATGGTACTTAAGTGGACTTCCATATCTTACAACCAAAGATACTTTGAAGAATATAGTTGTTGATTCTATCAAAAAAGTAACTGGTATTGATGCTGATAAAAATGCAAAAGGTGGAACATCTGACGGAAGATTTATTGCAAAAATGAAAACTGAAATTATTGAGTTAGGTCCACTCAATAAAACAATCCATCAAATAGATGAATGTGTAAGCATCTCTGACTTAGAGCTGCTAAAAAAAATATATCTAGGCGTACTTAAAGGGCTGAACTAATTTATACCGTGCATTCCTTTCTTTAGCAAAGGTGATGCTAATGCCAATATCAGGCCTACTGCTAAAGCAATAAGGCCAACATTAGTATATACATCAACAAAGGCCATTTTCTGATCAATAGAAAAACTTGTTTCTCCTCCAGAAATATCTTCGCTTGCAGTAGCTCTAGCAATTAATCCAGCAACAAAGTTTCCTGCTGCTGAGGCACAAAACCACATACCCATCATCATTCCAACTATCCTTTGTGGTGATAGTTTTGTTACTGAGGATAGTCCAACAGGAGACAAGCATAGCTCTCCAATAGTATGAAGAAGATATATGAGCATAATCCATATAACACCTGTTTGAATCCCCGAGCTATTATTCATACCATACACAAGCACTAAAAAGCCAAGCCCAACAAACATAATACCTATTGCAAATTTGAGCGGTGTAGAGGGTTCAATGTTTCTTTTAGATAACGCTAGCCACATAAAGGCGAATATTGGCGCTAGTGTAAAAATAAAGAATGCATTTAATGATTGGAACATAGATGCTGGAACTTCCCAGCCAAGAATAGTTCTGTCTACCCCCCTATCAGTAAGGATATTTAAAGATGATCCTGCTTGCTCAAAAAGAGCCCAAAAAATTAAAGAAAATAAAATAAGTATTCCAACAACAATCAAACGATCTCTTTCTTCAGCTGTACATTTAAAAAGTGCATAAAATAGCCAAAATGCTACGCATATGGCTCCAAATCCGCCCAGTAAATTTCCAACAACGTCTTGATTTTGAATAAGGATCCATGAAAATAAAACCATGAAGATGCCACTTATGTAGGCCCAATTTTCATATGAAATATTAAATTTAGTTTCTTGGTAAAAATTAGATGATGGCTCTGCATGACCTTCTAGGTAATCTTGGCCCCAAAGAAAAATTATTAAACCAATTAGCATTCCTATTCCAGCGGCTCCAAAACCATACGACCAACCATAGGTTTCTCCTAAATACCCACATAGAAGAGAGGCTGTAAAAGCTCCTATATTTATTCCCATATAGAAAATAGTAAAACCAGGATCTCTTCTAGGGTCACCTTCAGCATAAAGGGCACCCACCATTGTAGAAATATTAGGCTTCAAAAACCCCACCCCAGAGATGATTAAAGCAAGAGATAGGTAGAATACTTGAACATTACTTTCAAATGCCATCCCTGTATGCCCTAAAACAAGGAGGATTGCTCCAAATGTTACAGCTTTTCTTGATCCAAGAATTCTATCAGCTAACATTCCTCCAAAAACTGGCATTATGTATACCAAAGAAGTGTATGCGCCATAGATTATGTAACTCTGCGCATCTGAAAAGTTCCAGTGCTTGGTTAAATATAATATCAATAGAGCTCTCATTCCATAATAAGAAAAACGCTCCCACATTTCTGTTGCAAAGCAAACAAATAGCCCCTTCGGATGTCCTAAAAATTCTGACGCAGTATTCATAATCGTATATTATTTGTTTTGTTTTAAAGTACTATACCAAAATGACCGATAATTCACAGTTTGTATCTCCTGTAAAAAGAATTGCTGCCACTATCTATGATTTCTTTCTTTTGCTTGGTGTTTGGTTTGGGTGTGGATCTATTGCTTTATGGATAAATAATGGTGAAATACTTCATCCTGTAGCTGGTGCCTCTATCGTTATAATAAGCGCTTGGCTATTTTATTCTTTTTTTTGGATAAGAGGAGGAAAAACGCTTGGCATGACTGCATGGAACATTCAAATTTACTCCACCAATGGAAAAAAAGTTAATTTTACCCAAGCAACGATCAGGTTTTATACAAATATATTAATATTCCTCTTGGCAGGTTTACCTCTCCTGCAAATCTACATTTCAAAAAATAATATGGCAATTAATGACAATTTATCGGGCACTAATCTAAAATTAGTTTAGTTTTCTATACATTCTTAAGGAAATAAAAAATATTATTAACGCAGGTAGCAGGCTACCAAATAGAATATTAAAGTTAAATGAAATTGCTATGCTTGAAGATAAATCCTGGCTTATTTGATAAATAAAAGCACCGAGAACAGAAATTACAATTTTTGAACCTGATGTAGATTCTCTTAGAGAACCAAATATAAAACATCCAAAAAATAGAATTAAACTAATTATCGATATGGGCTTTAAAAAGAATTGGAGATAACTCTTCTCCAGATGGGACTTAAAAATTCTATCCTGCTTTATCAATTGTCCCGAAAGTTGAGAAATTAAAATAGACTTATCTCTCATTGAGAGCCTATCAATATCATTTATATTCTTAGACACAATAACTGGAAAATTAAAATCTTTTATAACCTCAAAAGAATTTGAATCTTTTTTTGTTTTATTGATTTTAATATCTAAAGAAGAATCAAAAATAATTTGATTGTTATTAATTTTTGCAGAGTCAGAAACCAAAGAAATATTTACTATATTCTTTTCAATTTCAAAGTATCTAACGTCGAATACTCTATCCTCTATCTTCCTTTTAAAATTTATATAACGATTACCATCTTTTAACCAGGTAAAGTCGGCATCCGCATCAAAGGTTTTTGACATTGATAATTCTTTTGAAATCTCAGACTTATTTGATAAGTCTTTAAAAATATATTCATGAGCTAGTAAAAATATTACTGCTAAAATCATGGGGCCTATTGAACCTATTAGTACTATTTTAAAAGGTGAAATGCCGCTGGATCGTAGCACATTGAGATTGCCCTCTTCTTGAGAAAGGCCCATTGATATCATGAAGCCTAGCAAGCATGAGCCCTCCAGGAAAACAAATGCTCTTTCTGGAGAAGAGTATAGTGAGAATTTGAATATCTCAATAAATGTATATGTTGTTGATATGTCTTCAAGCTCGCCCAATAAATTAAATATGAAATCTATAAATATAAATACAAAAAATATTGAAGCGGTTATTTTGAATGTCCTTTTTACTATGTAAGAAAAATAAATATTCAAAATCATTTAGTTATCCCTGTGATAATCAAAATAAAAGCTGCTAAAAATATTGAGATGCTTTTAAAGCTATAAATTCCCTCGCTAGGAATAAACATGAAATACTTGTCTCTCATAAACAAAACTAGTGCAATAAATAAGAAAATTATATGAACATAAAAAAGGTTGAAAGCATCATTTGAATTTTCTGAAACATAATCCCTTCCAAGCAATAGTAAGCTTAGATATAAAACATATATCAAAATCCCCGGAAGAATTACAGAAAGGCGACCTTTTCTTGGTTG
>CALJHI010000073.1 GCA_938075575.1 uncultured SAR86 cluster bacterium
ATATCAAGATGTAACAGAACAGACCATGAAAATAGATTGCCCAAGAAAATTGTCAAAACAAATTGATGGCAAGGCAATGGTCATTGGGTATACAATCATAAATAAAGAAAATCAAAAAAAAGCTATTATTTTCTCTGAAGATTCTAATAAAAATAGAAAAATACTAATTACAAGAGAAGAAAAATACATAAAAGACATGGAGAAAAAAGAATGGGTAGGCAAAGAAATAAAGTTCAATGGAAAGTATTTAGTATAGTATTTTTATTTTCGATAAATGTCCTCGGTGATTCGCTTAATTCAAGTATAAAAAAACATAAAGATCATTATGAAAGTATTGCAATGGATTTATGGGATTTAGCAGAACTTGGTTACCAGGAATATAAGAGCTCTAAGCTTCTTTCTGAGTCTTTAAAAAGTGAGGGTTTTAATATTACTAATGGTATTGCAGGAATCCCTACTGCTTTTGTAGCTGAGTTTGGTACTTCGGGTCCAGTGATAGGAATATTAGGGGAATTTGATGCTCTGCCTGGGCTCTCTCAGACAACATCGCCATATAGAGAAAAATCAAATAATTCCAGTGGAGCTGGGCAGGCGTGCGGACATCATTTATTTGGAGCTGGATCTGCATGGGCTGCGGTTGTTATAAAAGAGTGGTTAGAGAAAAACGGTGTTGATGGAAGAATTAGATTCTATGGAACTCCTGCTGAAGAAGGTGGAAGTGGGAAAGTTTATATGGTTAGAGAGGGGTTGTTTGAGGATGTTGATATTGTTCTTCACTGGCATCCAGATGATGTTAATTCTGCAAATCCTTCATCTAATAATTCCAATAAATCTGCAAAGTTTACTTTTAAGGGAATTTCAACTCATGCAGCTGGTGCTCCAGATCTTGGGCGCTCTGCGCTTGATGGCGTTGAGTCAATGAATATGATGGTTAATATGATGAGAGAGCATGTTCCTCAAGAATCAAGAATCCATTATGTTATTACAAAGGGTGGATTGGCTCCAAATGTAGTTCCTGAAGAGGCTGAAGTTTATTATTATGTGAGGCATCCGCAAATGCATGTTGTAGATGAGCTATTTAATAGAGTTGTTAAGGCTGCAAATGGTGCTGCTCTAGGAACTGAAACAAAAGTCAGTTATGAGGTGATGCATGGAAACTACTCTCTATTACCCAACATGACTTTGCAAAACTTAGTGTATGAAAATTTATTATCTCATGGTGGTATTCAATATAATGATGATGAGTTGGATTATGCAAAATCAATCTCGAAAACCCTAGTATCAAAAGATAGTCTTATTGGACAACAAGAAGTAATTCAACCCTTTATGCCCTCCCAGTCTTACGGTTCTACTGATGTTGGTGATATTAGTTGGAATGTTCCTACCGCTGGTTTTAGGACTTCATCATGGGTTCCAGGAACTGCAGCGCACTCATGGCAAGCTGTTGCTTCTGGTGGGACCTCTATCGGACTTAAGGGAGCTGAATTGGCTGCAAAGACATTATCATCAACTGCAATAGAATTATTTTCAAAACCAAGTATTATTAAAAAAGCTAAAGAGGAATACCTTACTAGTATTGGAAAAGATTTTGTTTATGAGCCTTTACTTGGTGATAGAAAGCCACCTTTAAACTATAGAAGATAATTATTTTTGGAAAGATACTCCTGCATTAGGTCTTCTTAAGTCTGAGTAGCCATAATTTATACCATTATTAATATAAATACTTTGTGTGCTACCCATTGTTTTGTTAGCTTCTGGTTTATGTCCTAATTCATTAAGAATATTGACGGTATCTTTGCTTATTGTTTTTTCGAAGTCTAATCCTGAATAAGGCCAATCTTTATGTATTCTTGGAAGCATAGTTGCCTCTCCTATACCCAATTCAAAATCTATCACTCCTGAGATTACTCTTAGTATAGCTGCAGGTATATATGAGCCTCCAGGTGAGCCAGTTATTAAAATAAGCTCGCCAACTTCATTAAAAACCATAGATGGCGCCATTGTGCTCATAGGCTTCTTACCAGGCTCAAACCTATTTGCAGGACTTGCAACCCTTCCTTCAATGGAAGAGTCTCCATATCTATATGCAAAGTTATTCATTTGATTATTCATAAGTATTCCTGTTCCAGGAATTGTTACACCTGATCCAAATGAGTAACCTAAAGTATAAGTATTCGAAACAGCATTACCCTCTTTATCAATAATTGAATAATGAGTGGTATCTCTGCTTTCTTTTAATACTCTTAAAGGCTTTACTTTGTTACTTGGGGTGGCTTTGGTCATATTTAAACCCCTTGCTAATTCCATTGTTCTATCTTTAGAAAGTAATTCAGCTATTGGGACTTTATATAAATTAGGGTCACCGATTTGATGTGATCTATTGTTATGCCCTCTCCTTAAAGCCTCAGCTAATAGGTGATAGGTTTTTGCTGAATTGCTATCTAATAATGAAAGGTCATAAAAACTTAGAATATTTAATGCTGTTAAAAGCACAACTCCTCCTCCTGATGGAGGGCCTGCTGTAAAAACTAGGTTATTTCTGTATGAGCCAACTATTGGACTACTTGTATTTGATCTATAAGAAGTGAAGTCTTCATAGGAAAAGAATCCATCATTTTTATTCATAGCATCTATAAATTTTTTAGTAATTTCTCCTTCGTAAAATCCCTTTTTTCCTTTTTGAGAAATAATAGAAAAAGTATTTGCTAGATCTGGTCGCTTCATTATTGTTCCAACTGCAAGAGCTTTTCCATTCTTAAAATATATACTTCTAGACTCTGGGTCTTCTTTGAGCTGTTCGCTGCTTTCAATCGCCTTGCTTAAATCATAACTAACTTCTATTCCTTCTTCTGCCTGCTTAATGACTGGATCAAGAATTTCACTCAAGGGAAGTTTTCCAAAAGCAGCGTGCGCATCTAACAACCCAGCTACGCTTCCAGGGATTGCAGATGCCTTATACCCCTTTTTAACAACATCAAAATTCACACTTTTATA
>CALJHI010000074.1 GCA_938075575.1 uncultured SAR86 cluster bacterium
GTCTTTAAAGGCTGCTGTGGGGCCATGAAATAACTCCAATACAGATTTATGATTATCTAAATTTACAATAGGAGCATGGTCGATATCTGGAAAATCATGCCAGGTATTATCTAAAAGTTCTAAAATCTCAGTTTCGCTGAATGATGATGATGTGTAAAGTGGCACAATATGTTTAGCAACATCAATAAAACTTTTTGCTTCTTTTAAAATTTTTAAATCTGCTTGAGGCCACTCATCGGGCATAAATAAACCGCCGTCATCTGCAAGACCTTGCATAAGAATGTCTTCAAATTTTTTATTGGAGTCTCCGCCTCTGGTGCTATGAAAAAGCATTTTTATATTTCTTCTATTCTAATAGTTCTAAGTTTATTCACTGATTCAAGATTAAGAATGCTTTCTTTAATATCTTTAACTTTTGTTTCTTTAAAAGAGTTAGTAACAAGAATAATAGGGACAAGATTTTCTTCTAAGTTATCTTTTTGTACTATTGATTCAATTCCAATATTTTGATGTGCGAGAAGTGAAGTAATTGACGCCATAACACCAGGTGTATCTTGCACCTCTATATAGAAATAATATTGAAAAGAGAAACTACTAAAGTCTTTGATAGGAAGGGAGTTATTCTTTTTTTTAGTATCTATGATTTCGATGTTTGAGTTAGCAAGATGGATAACATCAGATATTAATCCTGATGCGGTAGATTCTTGCCCTGCACCTGATCCGGCAATATGAATTGTTCCAATAAGATCAGTGTCAATCTCGATACCATTTCTAACGCCTTTTAGATTTGCTAAGTATGATGTTTTAGATATTAGTACTGGATGGACTCTGATCTCAATATTAGCCTTGTTTAGCTTAGATACTGCTAGATGTTTTATTGTATATCCCAACATATCAGCATATAAAAAATCTTTTTTATCTATTTTTGTAATACCCTCAATATAAAACTCTTCAGGGGGAAGTGTTGTTCCATACGCTATGGATGCAAGTAAGCCTATTTTATGCGCAGCATCTAGCCCATCTATGTCAAATGCTGGATCGGGTTCCGCATAACCCTCATCCTGAGCAAGTTTTAAGGTATCATCAAATTCGTTACCTTCTTCCATGTTGGAAAGAATGAAATTAGAGGTTCCGTTGAGCATTCCAGATATTTTTTTAATTCTATTTGGTGCCAACTCTTCTTTAAGCATTTTTACAATTGGAGTACCTGCGCAAACAGCTGCCTCAAATAAAACCTTAACACCATGATCATTAGCTGCATTAAAAATTTCATCACCATGATGAAATATAACTGCCTTGTTGGCTGTAACTACATGCTTTCCAGCCTTGATAGATTTAAGAATAAGCTCTCTTGCAGTCTCCACGCCTCCAATTAGCTCAACTACAACGTCTATATCTTGATTAGGAATATCAAAAATATCTCTATATATCTTAATTTCGCCCGGGTTACACTTTGGATTGTCTCTTCGAGCTCCTATGCATGCAATATCAATAGATACTCCAGATTGCTCTATAAAAAATTTATTGTCTACGATAGCTTTAAACATGCCTGTAGCAACATTTCCCCAACCACAAATACCAACTCTTAAAACTTTCATCTAACTTCCTAAAATATTTTTAATGCCGCGAACTGCCTGCCTAATTCGTTGCTCATTTTCAATCAATGAGAATCTAACAAACTTATCACCATCAGCGCCAAAACCTGCTCCAGGTGATACGGCAACCTTGGATTTAGATATTAACAACTTACTAAACTCCAAAGAACCTAAATGCTCATATTTAGAAGGAATTCTAGCCCATACAAACATAGTTGCAAGAGGCTTCTCTATTGGCCAACCTATTCTATTAAGTCCCTCACAAAGTTCATCCCTTCTACTCTTATACATGTTACAGATCTTATCCACCTCTGAATCACAATCATTTAAAGCTTTGATTGCTGCAACTTGAATGGGAGTAAAAGTGCCATAATCTAAATAAGATTTTATTTTTTTTAATGCTTTAATTAAATCTTCGTTGCCACAACAGAAACCAACTCTCCATCCAGGCATATTATATGACTTAGAAAGAGTAAAAAATTCAACTGCAATATCTTTAGCACCTTCAACTTCTAAAATGGATGGTGCCTTATAACCATCAAAAACAATATCTGAGTATGCAAGATCATGTATTATCCAAATATCATATTTTTTACCTATATCAACCACTCTCTTAAAGAAAGATATATCGGCTGATTGAGTTGTAGGGTTTGATGGAAAGTTTAGTATGATCATCTTTGGCTTATTAACCGAACTTAATATAGCTGTTTCAATATCATTAACAAAATCATCTAAATTGCTTTTTAGTGGGATTGACTTTAATTTTGCTCCTGCAATTACAACACCATATGAATGAATTGGATATGTAGGAGATTGAACAATTACAGAGTCCTCTGAGGATAATGTTGCTAAAGATAGGTGTGCTATACCTTCCTTTGATCCCATGCATGTAACAATTTCATTTTCACAATCCAAATCAACCCCATGTTTTCTTGAGTACCAATCTGAAATTGCAAGTCTAAGTTTTGGAATTCCTGCTGATTGCGAATATCTATGAGTTAAAGGATTTCTTACAGTCTCTATTAGTTTATCAACAACCACGTCAGGTGTTGGTTGGTCAGGATTACCCATTCCTAGGTCAATTATATCCTGTCCATCTGATCTTGCTTTACTCTTTATTTCATTAATTTGAGAGAATATATATGGGGGAAGTTTGTCTGCATTGTCAAACTTATAATCTGGCATTCTATCCCTCCAATCTTTCTAAAAGCTCTTCCGGGGGAATATAGCCTTTTATCTGAGAACCATTTTCCATAAATATGGCTGGTGTCCCGGTCACTCCTAAAACCTGGCCTAAATTATAATGCCTGGAAATAGGTTGATCAGTGCAAAAAATTGGATCTATTTCGCTACCTTTTTTTATTGATGACAAAGCATCTTTCTTATTGTCACTGCACCACACACTAACCATTTTTTGATAAGTTGATCCGTCAATCCCTGACCTTGGAAAGGCTGCATAGTTAACAGAGATACCAATGCTATTATATTCATCTATTTGACTGTGAAACTTCTTACAATACCCACAATCTACATCTGTGAATACATATATTGAATGTTTTTCTGAGCCTGCTTTAAATTTAATAAGTTCATTTCTTGAAATTGCGTTTAGAATTTCTTTTCTTCTTCCATTAGCATCTAAAAGACTTAAATTTTTAACGCTGCCATTATCTATTTGATAAAGATCTCCATAAATAAAATAGCCTCCATCAGATGAAACGTATAAAGGCTGCAGATCACCAAAATAAACTTTATATAATCCCTCAATAACAGACTCTTCAATTGATTCAATTTTTGAATCAGGCGGAAGCACGCTAAGAATTTTTTTTTCAATATTTTCTGCCATAGAGACTGGCATATAAAGTACGCTTATTAGAAGAAAAAAATTAACTTTCATTTTAACCTCTGGGATGATGCTTTTTTAGCATATCGCTTAATCTTTGCTTTGCGATATGAGTATATATTTGAGTTGTAGATAAGTCACTATGTCCTAG
>CALJHI010000075.1 GCA_938075575.1 uncultured SAR86 cluster bacterium
AAGCTGGAATACCTTTTTCAGTATTGCCGCCTCTATAAAGGTTCATTCCAAGCTTTAGCAGCTCATCATCATTTTTAGCTTGACCAACTGAACTTTTGTTAGATTCATAGAAAGCGGAGATATTTAGTAAGTCTGAATCTGAAAGGGTGTTAAGGTAAGGCGTAACTGACATCATTAAAGCATTTTGTCTTTCGCCGCTTTGAAAAAGCTTTAGTTGTTCGTATGTGTATTTTTGATTCTGCCCAGCAAGTTTTGGCCAATCAGCATTCACACTATTACCATCAGAGCCATGACAGGCAGCACATGTTGTAACCAGAGAACTTCCAGCATCTGCATTTCCTTTTTCAGCAGACTGGGGCATTTCTTTCTCAGCAGCGTTAAGAGACATTCCGATAATAGATAAGAGTAATAAAATTAATTTCATTTTTTTATTTTATATGGTTCTTGTGGTGTGTGTATTATAAACATAGGTTGGTATGATATAAACGATTAAATGAAAAACCTTTTTAAAAAAACCGAGTTTATGCTTGGTGTTACTAAATACAAGAACCTTCCGGTTGATGAGGGGTCTGAGGTATTACTTGCCGGAAGGTCTAATGCTGGTAAGTCTAGCGCTCTAAATGCCTTAACTGAAAATCCTAAGTTAGCAAGAATAAGTAAAACTCCTGGCAGGACAACTGAGATAAATTTTTTTGGTGTAGATGAGTCTTTGAAACTTGTTGATCTTCCTGGATATGGTTTTGCAAAGTCTAGTTTTCATAAAAGAAAGGATTGGGCACCCCTTTTGGAGGAGTACTTTGCTAAAAGAGAGTCATTGAAAGTTGTGGTTATCTTTATGGATATAAGACATCCTCTAAAGGATAGCGATAGAGACATGATAGATCTTTGTAATAGCTCTGATGTGCCTTTTATTCCTGTTCTAACCAAAAGTGATAAGCTTTCGAATAATCAAAAATTTAAAGCAGTCGCCGAAGTAAATAAAAAAATGAAAGGCTGTGAGGCAATTGCTGTATCCTCTAAAGATTTAAAGGGCTTTGACAGACTTTCAAAATCTATACTGGAATTCTGCTAGTGCTTACATATCAAAATCAGAATTGTGATCTTACTCTAGCCGAGGGCCTTCAGTGCTACTATGACTCATTCCCTAAAGATAAAGAGATTTTTTTTGATACAAATCAATCGGGAACTCTTCTAAGAGATCATGATTGTACTCATGTTATTTTTGGTCTTGACATTAGTTTGGATCAAGAAGCAATCTTAGACACCTGGGTTTTATGGGGATCAAGATTTAAATGGAGCTATATTCTTGGCTATAATAGACTTCCTCAAATTAAAGAGTTAACTAAATTCCTTTTCAAAGAATTGGGTATATCAGGCTTCTTTAGGCTCTACTGGAATGTAATAGCTGTAAAAAGAAAAGTAATATATAGAACGTTTAAGATGAAAAAGAAGTGGCCTTTCAAAGTGCCAGAAGAATATCTTAATATGAAGATAGTAGACTTGAGAGATGTTCATGGAATAAGAATATTAGACAAGACAGAGCATAATTATTCACCATTAGAATGGACTGGCTCTATAAATAAGCAGAAATTTGATTGAACAAACTCACAATATATTCTTGTTGAGCCTCATTTGTGGAATGTTTTGATGCTAAGCCCAAATAAAAAATTCCATCTTCCAGGTTTCCAGTGTTTATAAAAGAAATGCTCATGTATAAGTTTGTTGTTGCAAATAGCTCCTCAAACCCACCTTCCGCTTCAAGATATGTTAAATAAGCCTGTTCATAACTAATAATTTCATTAAATTTATTTTGATTAAAGAGAGCGGCAATTAAGATTGAAAAGCTTTCGGCCATCATTTCATCAGAAAAATCACTTATAGAGTTTTTAGATTTTTCTATAAATTTATTCATATAGGTTATGGCTCCATCATAATCCAGAGAATAGAATTTAGCTTTAGAGGCCAAAAAATCTAATAGCTTGTGATCTAAGCTTGATTTGGTTGCCTCTTCAAAAGCAGCTTTGTAATTTCCAGAAGTTAGTGCTCTTTCTGATTTTCTTGCTGCCAACCTTTCTTTATTGCTTATGTGTAAGGGCTCTTGAAGAACAAATGTAAACCTATGGAGATTTTTGTTTGTTCTAATTGCCTTTCCGCTAAGCTGGGCTGGTTTGTAAGTTATTTTTTTTGCTGAAGCTATTGCACTGTTTTTAAATCCTGAGCAATCTTTAAATTCAGCATAAGGGCTTCTAACATCGCCGCATAGCTCTTGAATGACCTCTATGTTTTCAGTTTTTCCAAGCTCATTAATATCAAAACTTAATAAAACATATCCTTGTAAATTTTGACTTTGCATGTTGGCAGGGTATATAGGTGGCCTTGTTGATAGTTTTTCAAATCGCTGATAATCGTTATAAACCTCGAGATTGCTTTTAATGCGTTTATTATTTAATAGATAGTATGCGTTATCTAGTTTTGCTGACCTTATACATTTTGTTTCATCTATGCCTTCAAAGCTTAAACCTTCGTTTTTTACACAAGATTGAAATTTGAGCTTTTCCCTTTCTAAGCTAGACTCAAAATAATTCTTTAATGCACCTTCTTGCATTGCTATTAGGTTGTTTGATAGCAGCAGTATTATTAAAAAACAAATATTGTTAGTGAGCTTCATTCCAATTAGCCCCTATTTGGGCATCTGCTATTAATGGAATATCTAGAGTTACAGTTTCTTCCATCATTTTTTTTACTAGCATAAGAGTTTCTTCGGCAATTTCCTGCGGGGCTTCAAATATTAACTCGTCATGAACTTGCATTATCATTTTCACTTCTTTCATTTCTGTAGATAAATATTTATCAATATCTATCATTGCTTTTTTAATAATATCTGCTGCTGAGCCCTGAAGTGGTGCATTAATGGCGGCTCTTTCTGCAGCCTGTCTTCTCAATCCATTGGCTGCATTGATTTCATTTAAATATAGTCTTCTTCCCATAAGAGTCTCTACATACATATTTTCCTTAGCTTTAATTTTTGTATTCTCAATGTAGTCTTTAACGCCTGTATATCTTTCAAAATAAGTATCAAGATATTGCTGTGCCTCTGCTCTTGGAATATCGAGCTGACGCGTCAGACCAAATGCGGACATGCCATACATAAGTCCAAAATTTATGGCCTTTGCGCTTCTTCTTTGGTCAGAAGTTACAGCTTCAAGCTCTGTATTAAAAACCTCTGCTGCTGTTGCTGAGTGAATATCTAAATTATTGTTAAATGCATATGTTAAATTCTTGTCCTTTGAAAGGTGCGCCATAATTCTTAGCTCTATTTGTGAGTAGTCTGCAGATATTAATACATTGCCTTTTTCAGGTACAAAAGCTTCTCTTATCCTTCTTCCCTCAGCTGTTTTGATTGGGATGTTTTGTAGATTTGGTTCTGTGGATGAAAGCCTTCCAGTGGAAGTTACAGCTTGTTGGTAAGAAGTATGAATTCTTTTTGTCTTGGGGTTCTCTATCTTTATTAAGCTATCGGTATAAGTTGATTTTAACTTTGCCAATCCTCTATATTCTAAAATTATTTTTGGCAGCTCGTATTCTTCAGATAATCTTTTAAGTGTTTCTTCATTAGTTGAAGGCTGGCCTTTTGGTGTTTTCTTTAGGATTGGAAGTTTAAGTTTTTCATATAAAACTTCTAGCAATTGCTTAGGAGAGTCTAGATTAAACTCGCCTCCGGCTATTTTAAAGGCTTGAATGGAGAGTTTTTCTATTTTTTCTGAAAGCTCCTCTGAATGTGCTGCCAATTTGTCTTTATCAACCTTAGCTCCATTAGCCTCAACGCTAGCAAGAACATGGACAAGAGGGTATTCAATAGTTTTTAAAAGCTCTATTTGAGTTGGCTTGTCTTTTAAAAGTTCATTTAACTTGTTGTATAGTCTTAGGGTAATATCTGCATCTTCTGCTGCATAATGTGAAGCAATATCAATTTTAACTGCTGAAAAACTTATCTCTTTTGAGGCTGTGCCGGCTACATCAGAGTACTTGGTAGTTTGATAGTCAAGATAAAATTCTGCGAGCTTATCCATGCCGTGTCTGGTAGCAGTACTGTTTAAAACATATGACATCAGCATCGTATCTGCTAAAAATTTATCTAAAATGATTCCATGTCTTGATAAGATTGGTATATCAAATTTTAAGTTTTGCCCTACTGCTTTATTAGCATTGTTCTCAATAGTACTGCCAATAATTTTCTGCACTTGGTCCATTTTTAACTGCTTTGGGCATCCATCATAATCATGCCCTATCGGAATATAACATCCAGCCCCTTCATCAATTGATAAAGATATTCCTACTAAATTTGCTGTTATTGTATCCAGGGAGTCTGTCTCTGTGTCAATTGCGAAGTGACTGCATTTATCTATATTGCTCGCCCAAGTTTCAAGGTCTTTTTCATTGAAAATGGTTTTGTAATTTGAATTTAGGGCGGTTTCTTGCTCTTCATCTTTTTTATCTGCTTTCTTGGCTTTTGGTTCGCTTGCTTGAGGAGCTTTAAATCCAAGCTCCTCAAAGAGCTCTGACAATCTTTCGTTGTTAGCTTTTTGCTCAAGAAGGCTATCGAATGATACGCCTATATCAACATCATTTTTTAAGGAAACAAGCTCTATGTTTCTGTCTAAGTCTCCTAGTGATGATCTTAAGTTTTCACCAACTTTCCCCTTAATATTTTCTGCGTTTTCTTTGATCTTTGTAATATTTCCATATTCATTTAGCCATTTTGCTGCCGTTTTGATTCCCACCTTTGGAACCCCTGGTATATTGTCAGAGGTATCCCCTACTAGAGCTAACATGTCTCTAATTTGATTTGGTTTAACTCCAAATTTTTCAAAAACTTTTTCTTCATTGAAAATCTGGTGAGACATGGTATTCATCATGGTTGAAATTGGATCTTCAACAAGCTGCATCAAGTCTTTGTCTAAAGAGGATATAACTGATTTAAATTTATTTTCTTTTGCTAATTTAACTAAAGTTGCAATCACATCATCGGCCTCTACTCCTGAAATTTCAATTAAGGGGAATCCTATTGCTTTGCATATATCTTTTAGAGGGGCGAGCTGCTCTCTCAAGTCATCAGGCATTGGGGGTCTGTTAGCTTTATATTCTTTATAAACATCAGATCTAAAAGTTTTTCCTTTTGCATCAAAGACAACAATAATTGGAGACCCCTCGCTATCTTTCTTTAGGGTGGTGAGCATATTGGTGACACCTTTAATGGCTCCTGTTGGGAGTCCTGATGGAGATGTAAGAGGTGGCATTGCATGATATGCCCGATATAAATATGAAGAGCCATCAATAATAAAAATTCTATCTTTCATGTATATGCCTTTATGGATATATCATCGTGCTTGTTTTCTCTATAATATGTAAGCTAACGATATAAATCATTATGTTTAATAAAATTACCAAACTTATTAGTACAGTTTATCAAAACTATTTTGAATTAGGTGCGGCCGTGGGTGCAATACTTATTGTATGCATTGCAATCATTATGGATACTTATATGTATCTTAATGCATGTCCTCTATGCATTATGACTAGATATCTTTTTATTTTTATTGCAATAGCATCAATCATCGGATATTTAGTAAAAAGAGCTAAAGTTTTAACAAGGTTGCTAACAATATTTTTTGCTATGTTGGGCTTGGTGGTGAACTCTAGACAAATTTATCTTCAAAACCTTTCAGAGGAAGAGATAGCAATGCTTGCGCCTAATTGTGGGATGCCTCTAGAAACCCAAATAGAGTTTTTTGGTTTTTATGCTGGCATAATGAATGCCTTTCAGGGCGGCCCAACCTGCGCTCAAGATGGTTGGAGATTTCTTCTAAACTTTGCGGAGTGGGCTTTTGTCTTTTTTTCTATATATATAATAGCCTCAGCTCTTAAATTATTTACCTCTAAGTAGTTTTTATGTAGTAAGGCTACACAAATTAATGCCTTTCATTGTCTATTTTAAAGCATTCTTTTGATTAATTGACACAATAAGTCAATTGTTTTTTACTTCACTACATAAGTCTGTAAATTTTTAACATTTTTAAAAGATGCTATATAAATACTTAACCTTAATACCTATAATAAAAATAAGATGAACGATCAAGCGAATAATGTGCATGAGCTCTCAAATGAGGAGTTAATATCAATAGCAATTGATAATAATGAAGGAATTATTGCAAAAAATGGAGCTCTTACTACAGAAACTGGATCAAGAACAGGGAGAAGTCCTAATGATAGATTTATAGTCAAAGAGGCCAGTACCGAACATTTAATTGACTGGGGTGAGATTAACAAGCCATTTGATGAGGATAAGTTTGATCCATTATGGTCTAAGGTTGAGGGTTATTTAGATTCCAAGGATTCATATCTTTCTAAAGTACATGTTGGCTCTCATAACGATCACTACTTGCCAATTCAAGTTAGGACCGAGACTGCTTGGCATGGGTTGTTTTCAAAGCTAATTTTTGTAGATCCAGATACGTATAATCCTGGCACCAAAGAAGAGTGGAGGATTTTAAGTGCTGCAAATTACAAATGTGACCCAGTTATTGATGGAACTTTCTCTGAAGGGTGTGTAATTATTAACTTTGCTAAAAAGAAAGTTCTGCTTGCAGGAATGAAATATGCTGGGGAGATGAAAAAATCTATGTTTTCTGTGCAAAATTTTTTACTTCCTGCAAAGGATGTTCTGCCTATGCACTGTTCTGCGAATGTTAATAAAGAAGGAAAGGTTGCGCTTTTTTTTGGCTTATCAGGAACTGGAAAAACCACCTTATCTGCAGACCCAACTTGTTCGCTTATTGGCGATGATGAACATGGCTGGGGTCCGGGAAGTGTTTTTAATTTTGAAGGGGGTTGTTATGCAAAAACGATTGACCTGTCAGAAGAAAATGAACCTGTAATTTATAAAGCCATTAAGCATGGCAGCATAATAGAAAATGTTTACCTTGATGATAATTTAAATCCTGATTATTCAAATACTTCATTGTCAGAAAATGGGAGGGTATGTTATCCAAGGTCACATATTGAAGATGCTGTTCCAGAAAATGCAGCGGGGGAACCAGAGACTGTCATTTTTCTTACATGCGATCTCACGGGTCTAATTCCTCCTGTTTCTTTATTATCTAAAGAAGCTGCTGCTTACCACTTTTTAAGTGGTTACACTGCAAAAGTAGGCTCTACAGAAATAGGGTCAACTTCTTCAATAGAATCTGCTTTTTCTACCTGCTTTGGCGCACCATTTTTTCCTAGGCCAGCTAGTGTTTATGCTGACCTTCTAATGAAAAGAATGGAAGAATATGGATCAAAGGTTTTCCTTGTTAACACTGGGTGGACTGGGGGGCCTCATGGTGTTGGATCTAGATTTAGCATTCCAACAACAAGAAGAATAGTCAATGCAATACAAAATGGTGAACTTTCAAACGCTGAAACAACCCATCTAAAAGGTCTTAATCTAAGAATACCCAATAAAGTTGATGGTGTGGATGGTCAGATGCTTAACCCAAGAAATACATGGGAAGACCAAGGGGCTTATGATCATGATTTGAAATTATTGATATCAAAATTTCAAGAAAACTTTAAAAAATTTGATATTGAAGAAAATATTGTCTTAGCTGGTCCAGGCTTCTAGTGTTTCGGGCTGATTTTGGTGCAAAACTTAATCAGCTTAAACTAGCAGGCTTTTTTGACTCTATAGAAATTAATAGAGGAATAGAAAAAGAATCTCTCAGAGTGGATAGGTTTGGAAATATTTCTAATAAACAGCACCCAAAGTCTTTGGGGTCGCCTTTAACTAATCCGTCGATTACTACTGATTATGCAGAATCACTTATTGAATTAGTTACTCCTGTTTTTAAAGATGTTGATGATCTATATGACTATTTATTAAAGCTCCATGTCTATGTAGATAAGAATTTAGAAAATGAGTGTTTGTGGGCTTACTCAATGCCTCCGAAAATAATCAATGAAGATGATATTAATATTGCTAAATATTCAGAGACTAATAGTGGAAAAATTAAAGAAATATATAGAAGAGGTTTAAAAGAAAGATATGGCTCATCCATGCAATGTATTGCTGGAATTCATTTTAACTTCTCATTAGGAGATAGTTCTTTAAGGCTCTTGGCAAATTCATCACATCAACAAAAAATTGATGAGTTATATCTTGGTTTGATCAGGAACTTTAAAAGGCACTATTGGTTCATACTTTCTGTTTTTGGAGCATCGCCGGTTGTAGATAAAACATTTTTAAATGGCAAAGAACATACGCTTATGGAATTTGGAGAAGATAATTTATACCTCCCTGATGCAACATCTTTGAGAATGAGTGATATTGGATATAAGAGTTTTGCACAAAAGGATATGGATATTAGATACGATTCTGTTCAAGAATTTTTGGACAAAATAAGAGATGCCATCTTAACTCCATATTCGTCTTTTGAGGAAATAGGCCTAAAAAGAGGGTCTGAATGGATTCAAATATCAACTGGTAGACTTCAAATTGAAAACGAGTATTACGATTCAATAAGGCCAAAAAGAGTTGGGGTGTCTGGCTCTCGTCCTCATGAGGCATTATCATCTTCTGGAATTGAATATGTAGAAGTAAGAGGCATAGATTTAACGCCAAATGAACCCATTGGTATTTCGAAAGATCAGATTAGATTTTTGGACTTGATGTTGTTATTTTGCGCAATTACAGAAAGCCCATTTATTGATGATGACGAGATTTCTAATATAGAAATAAGTGAGTCTAATGTGGTTAGCAATGGCAATAACTCATCATGTGAGGTATATCTTAATGGTAGATATTTAAAAATAAGTGAAGCTAAAATTGAGCTTACAGATGCCTTGAAAGAAATTGCTGCATTAATGCCTAATAAAGATGAATATTATAATTCTCTTAATTGCATACAAAATAAAAATGGGATTCTAAAATCTCTTGAAAGCGGAAAGATTTCTTTTGCTGACTATGGGCTTCTTACCTCTGAACTTCATAGCTCTTACTTAAAATCAATTCAAGGATTGGACTTATCAATATTTGAAAAGGAAGCAAGAGATTCTTGGCAAAAATTTGATACACTCAACACAATTAATGAAAAAGGGATAGATGAGTTTATTGACTCATATAATTCGAAACTATAGGAAAAAATATGAAAGCACTTCAATGTATAGAGCTGGGTGGTCCAGAAAAGCTTAAAGTTAACGAGATAGAAGATCCCGTTATTGCTCCAGAACATGTAATTATTGATCTTAAGGCGGCCAGCATTAATTTTCCAGATGTGTTGATGATTCAGGGGTTATATCAGTTTCAGCCGCCTTTGCCTTTCACGCCAGGCGGGGAATCAGCTGGTGTTATAACTGAAGTTGGGGAAGGAGTAGAGGGATACAAGGTAGGGGATAAAGTTCTTTCTGCTTCTATGATTGGCGGCATAGCAGAGAAGCTTCTAGCTCATCACTCAACATTAAGGCCTATTCCTGAGGATATGGATTATGAAATTGCAGCAGCTCTTTCTGTTACATATGGGACATCCCTGTATGCATTAAAGCAGAGGGCGAACTTGCAACCAGGAGAAACCTTATTAGTTCTTGGGGCATCAGGCGGCGTTGGTTTAGCAACAGTTCAGCTTGGAAAAGCAATGGGAGCGAATGTAATTGCTGCGGCCTCCACTCAAGAAAAAGTTGATATATGCTTATCTAATGGAGCAGACAAGGCGTTTGTATATCCTTCAGGAGATCTTTCAAGAGAAGAGCAAAAAGAGCTTTCTAATAAAATTAAAGAACTTACAGGCGGCAGGGGTCCTAATGTTATCTATGATCCAGTCGGCGGAAGTTATGCCGAGCCTTGCCTAAGGTCAATTGCTTGGGAGGGAAGATACCTGGTTATTGGCTTTGCTGCAGGGGCTGATCAAATACCAAAAATGCCTTTAAACCTTACCTTGTTAAAAGGTTGTCAAATAGTAGGTGTATTCTGGGGAGCTTGGGTAGGAATGTTTCCTGATGAGAATAAAAAGAACTTTGAAGAGCTATTTAAATTATATTCCGAAGGGAAGATTGATCCAACACCTTCAGATAGGTTTTCGCTTGAAAGCTCTTCCGATGCAATCGCCCATCTAATGAATAGAAAAGCAAAAGGGAAGGTTATAGTATCAATAGACTAGTTAGATGTTACAGACTGGTATGTTAATGATAATCTTGATGTTGTAAATGGGGGTCTAAAAAATCCTGCAAAATTGGCATCGGGATTTATTAAAATTATATTATTCACATGACTGTCAAGGTGGCTATGATCCATATGATTCTCTGAGGGCATAACATTATTAACTGCCAGCTGGGTTGCTAGATTAAGCAACATAGGTCTACTTGCCCTAACTCCGATAAACTCTTTTGAAAAGCCTTTAGCATACCGATCAATTGACTGGGCTGTATCTCTTTCGGGATCTATTGAAACCAGAACCCATTGCTTGTCATCTAGTGGATAGTTTTTATCTTTAAGCACTTTCACTAACTTAGACATTTCATACATTGTGACTGGGCACTCTTCGGGACAGTTAGCAAAGCCGAAATACATCAAAGTCCATTTTCCTCTCAAGTCATCCTTTGTAAAAGTATTTTCCTTTCCTGAATTAAATTTAAAATTAGAGATTTCTTTAGGTTTGTCAAAAAGAAACAGGCCATTAACGAGCAACTCATTCTTGTCCAAAACTCTTGGTGTTGTGAGTTTATTAACAAAAAGAAACATCACCACACTTATGAAGATGAATATTAGTAATAGGTTTAAATTAATTTTGCTAATTTTCATAAAATAAAATGGTCTGCTAACAAAGCAATAAATATCAAAAAGATGTAATAGATTGAGTATGTAAATGTTTCCATGGAGTATTCGTCGCCATTACCCAAATAAAGCTTGATGGAAAAATATAAAAATATCGAACTTAAAACCAAGGCTGAAGCTAGGTATATAAGGCCTGACATAAGAACAATATAAGGAAGCAAGCTAACTAAAAATAAAATTATTGTATAAAGAACTATCTGGAGTTTTGTAAACGCCACACCATGAGTTACTGGCAACATTGGGATTGATTCTTTTGCATATTCATCTTTTCTGTAAATAGCTAGAGCCCAAAAATGTGGAGGGGTCCATATAAAAATTATTAACACTAGAAGAAGCGCATAGGCATCTATTGAATTTGTAATTGCGGTCCAGCCAAGAAGAGGCGGTGCTGCTCCAGCAAGTCCACCTATAACAATATTTTGAGGAGTTGCTCTCTTAAGGTAGACGGTATAAATAAATGCATAGCCAATTAAAGAAGCTATTGTTAAATACATTGTTAGTGTATTTACAAATAAATATAGAATTAATGCTCCGATAGCGCCAATAAAAATAGCAAATAGAGAAGCATGCAATGGGGTAATGTCACCTTGAGGAAGAGGTCTTTTGTCTGTTCTAGTCATTGATGCATCTGCTTTTCTGTCTATGACTTGATTGATTGCTGCAGCTGACCCAGAACAAAGACCAATTCCAAGAAGTGCAATGAGCATATCTAAAATGGGCGGAACATTATCTGCAGCCAAAAGCATTCCAACCACTGCGGTTATAAGCATCATGTAAACCACATTCGGTTTACATAAATTATAGTAACTTGCTAAAAGGCTCATTTTTTCCAAGCCAAATAATTAACAGTTAGAGTTGCCAGCAACAAGGTTGCTGCAATAAGGTTATGAGCAATTGCGACATATAAAGGGAGAACATAAACAACATTAATTATTCCAAGAGAAATTTGTGTTAAAAGCAAGATGCCTAATGTTGAAGCCAAAGGTGCTGCTGCAGAAAACCATAGTTTAGATATAAGAATTAAAAAAACTATAGTAACAAGAATGGCTGATACTCTGTGAGAGTAATGAATGGCAACTCTTGCAGAGTTATCTAGCAGGCCGTATAGGTAATTTGGTCCAACTTCCTGACTAAAGTTAAATCCTTCTTTAAAATCCATTTCTGGTAAAAATGTTCCTTGGCATGTTGGAAAATCAACACAAGCAAGGGAAGCATAATTGGTACTTGTCCATGCTCCTAAAAATATCTGAAATAGAAGAAAGGCCATCGCAACTAGGGAAATATTCTTTAGATGAGGTATTTTCATTTTATTTAAGATATCAAAATTTCCAGCCTTAAGAAATATATAAAAGAATAGGCTTAAGGTAAAAAAACCTCCGAATAAATGTCCTGTAACAATTATTGGTAGCAATTTAAGGCTTACTGTTAAATAGCCAAAAAGGCCTTGGCAACAAATAAATATTAGCAATCCTAGAGACCACCATCTTAACCTTTGATTATTAGTGTGTTTGAAAGATATATAAGCAAGAAAGATTGCGATTAAACCTAATGTAGCGGCAAAGTATCTATGAACAACTTCAGGAATCGCTTTATTTATATCATAAGGAAAAGATGGGAATCTGCTTTCAGCCAAGGCGATCTCTGCTGCATCGGTTGGAAATACCACAAACCCGTAACAGCCTGGCCAGTCAGGACATCCAAGACCAGCATCAACAAGTCTCGTCCAGGCTCCTAGGGCAATTACAACAAAAGCAAAACAAACCCCGAAGAGTGATAGGTTTTTAATATTATTCATTAGATTAGTACCTTTAAATCTTTAAGTATCTTTTTAGGGTCTGTTTCAGGTGGGAAAAACATTACAGCCCTGCCATATGGGTCAATAACAAAAATAGGATTTTCAATATTCATATCTATGGAAGAGTTTCGCTGGAGGATATTAAGAAGCATTCCATTTTCATCTTTCAATTTTGTTGTTCTAGGGTATTCTTTTAATAGGCTGTCTAGCCCTGGTTCTATTAGCATATTTGAAAAGAAAGCTACTCTTTTTGCTTTATATATGTCTCTATTTAAAGCTACGTTTAGCTGCCTCATGTAATAAATAGAGTTTTTAGCTTTTTCTAGATTTGTAACATAAACTCCAAGAACCCACTTGCCATCAGAGAATTCTAAGTCCTTGTCATTATTTTTAATTACGAACTGGTCAAAAGCAAAATAATCTTTAAAGAAGATCCCATTGTTATTGGTGTTTGAGGGTGAAATGCCTTTGGAGAAAAAAATAGATGAGGCTAAAACAACAGCAATTGGTGTTAGAAGTATTGTTAGTAATAGTATTTTATTTTTCATTTTTTGTCCCGATCCATAGGTACATAAAACATAATGCTAAGAACATGGTAAACCACTGAATGGCATAACCATAATGCTTAGATGGCATCATGTTGGTTGGCGTAATTTTAATATATTCAAGGCTATCTTTCAGCGTAGGCTCTGCAATTAATATGAATGGAAATAATTCCTGTGCATAGGCCTGCTGTAAGATTTTAATATTCTTTGTTTGTGAAACCTTGGGAGATGTTTTGGTTATTAAATTATCAGACAATACAAAGCCAAGCTCAGGGTTATCTAGCGTCCCATAAATTGAAATAGTTGCCTTATTAACATCGATGCTTGGCAAAATGGATCTATCGTTGCCCGCATCAATCCAACCTCTGTCTACAAGTATTACTTTGCTTGTACTGTTTGAGATAAATGGAGTCAATACCTTATACCCTGCTATGCCTTTATTTATTGAATTATCTACCAGAACTTGATTTGAGCTGTCAAAGTAGCCCTCTGCTTTAACCCTTTGCCACTTATGTGACTCGTCTGAAAGGATTGCTGGGCTCTCTTTGCCTGCATTTGTATAAGAATTTAGTATTTTAGATTTTGCTTGTCCTCTTTCAATCTGCCAGACTCCTAATGCAAAAAATAAAATCGAAAAAAACAAAAAGAAAGTGGTTATCTTTGCTCCTGGATTAAATCTTCTTTTCTTCATATCTATGTTTGGTTTATTAATTTAAAATAAATAGCATGATCAAAATACTTATTATATTAGTCGTAGTTCTTCTTTTAATTTCTCTCGGTGCTAGTTTAATATTTTTATTAATAGACCAAGGCAAAAAAGATAGCAAAAGAACTGTCTATGCTCTAGGAGCAAGAGTAACTTTCGCGGTCATTCTAATATTGCTAGTTGCTTATGGCTTATATACTGGGGAGCTAGGCAACTCTGTGCCTTGGCAGTAAATAATTACAGTATATAAACAAATAAAAATAGCATTACCCAAACAACATCAACAAAATGCCAATACCAAGAGGCTGCTTCAAATCCAAAGTGGTCATGTTGCTCAAAGTGATTATAGCGAACAGATCTTATAAGCATTATTGCTAACATTATGCCGCCCATCATTACATGAAAGCCATGGAATCCTGTAAGCATAAAGAAAGTAGACCCATATATTCCAGAGTTAAGAGTAAGTCCATAATGAGCATAAGCTTCATAGTACTCAGCTATCTGAAGACCTACGAATGTTAAAGCTAGAAATACAGTTACACCAAGCCATTTATTAAATTTGCTCTTGTCATTATTCTTGAGAGCAATATGAGCAAAATGAACTGTAACACTAGAACTTAAAAGAACTATTGTGTTCCACATTGGTAACCACATCAAAGCATGTCCCCAACCTGGGAAACTCATATTCTTATCCGCCAAGTTATATGCTGAACCAGCATCGGGTGTTGTCATTACTGGCCAGGTTGCTTCAAATCCTTCCCAGAGCCCAATAGCCTCAACCCCAACTCCTTTTTCACCAAGGCCTGCAAGCCATGGCACTGCAAATGTTCTTACATAAAATAGGGCTCCAAAAAAAGCAGCAAAAAACATTACTTCCGAGAAAATAAACCAAGACATGCCATAAACATATGATTTCTTAAGTTGTGCGCTATCAAGCCCAGCTATGTGTTCTTGAACAACTTTTCTAAACCAGAAAAATAAAGTTGCAAATAAACATGCAAAACCAGCATATAGGACATAAACTGATCCACCGCCCTCATCGCCTAGGCCGTTTATTGTGCTAGATGCCCCCATCACTAATAAAAATAGTGAAAAAGCAGCAAAGATAGGAAGCCTGCTTTGGTCGGGCACGTAATAAGATTGGTTACTCATTTAGTTTTTCTCCATTTGCACATCATGGTGTGCAAGTTTTTCTTGATTATAATCTGTGATATCAAAGATGGTATAAGAAAGGATCACGTTTTTAATTGTTTTGGGTAATTCGTTTGAGATTAGGAACTTAACTGGCAGTAAGGCCTCCTCTCCTGGAGCTAGCTCTTGCTGCTCAAAACAAAAACACTCTAGTTTTTTTAAGTGTGCTGCTGCGTTTGAAGGAGCAATACTTGGAACTGCTTGAGCTGTCATAATCTTATTAGTAGTGTTTTTAACATAGAAATTTGCATTGTAATATTTTCCTGTTACAACCCCCATAACCTCTTTGGAGGGGCTGAAGACCCATGGCATATTCTCATTGTTTGAAGAAATAAATTGAACCGAAACATCTCTTCCTTCAACTGTCATATATTCGTCTGAGTTGTCAGACTGAAATATCTTGCCATTAATGCCTGTTACTTCGCAAAAAACATTGTAAAGAGGAACTAAAGCAAACGAGAAAAAAAACATAGCAACAACTGTTGCACCTAAAAACTTTATTGTTTTTTTCCCATTTGAATTCATGCTTTTAGTCTACCTTTGGAGGCGTGCCAAATGTATGATACGGGGCTGGTGATGCAACCGTCCATTCTAGGCCTCTTGCTCCCTCCCATACCTGCTCTGTTGCTTTCTTGCCGCCCATAACTGTTTTTAAAACAATGAATAAGAAAAATACTTGAGAGAATCCAAACAAAAATGCTCCTACAGTTGAAACCATATTCCAGTCTGCAAATTGAAGTGCATAATCAGGATATCTTCTTGGCATTCCGGCTAGGCCTATAAAGTGTTGCGGAAAGAAAGTAACGTTTACGCCTATAAATGAGAGCCAGAAATGGAGTCTGCCAAGCCTCTCGTCATACATGTTTCCAG
>CALJHI010000076.1 GCA_938075575.1 uncultured SAR86 cluster bacterium
TTGACTTTCAACCTGGTTTCTAAGCTCAGCTATTTCAATTTCAAGCTCTTGGATTTTTAAAAAAAGGATATCAGATGGACTATTGTCCTCTTGTGTAAAAATAGCTAAAGAGAAAAATAATAAAAAGGCACTCTTAAAAGCAAAAGAATTCATTTTTTAATTTATTTCAGCTCTTCTATTCTTAGCCCAGCTGGCTTCGTTTGAACCTTTAACAAGAGGATATTCTTCACCAAAGCTTTTTACAGAAATTCTTTTTTTACTAATTCCATTAAGCATTAAATAATCTCTAACTGCTTCGCCCCTTCTCTGACCTAGAGCTAGGTTATATTCTCTAGTCCCTCTTTCATCAGCATGACCAGAAATGGATATCTCAATATCAGTATTATCATTCATAACTTCTACAATACTTCTTAATGTTTGAATTGATTTGCTTGTGAGGCTATATTTATCAAAATCAAAATATACAACGGCATTAGCCATGATGGGTTTTGAAGAATATTCCTCTGAAGCTGAAACGGCATTATCTTGAACTGATACTTCAACACTACTTACAACTGAATCATAAACAGCTTCTTCTGTAACATTAGTTGTGCTACAAGAAACTACAAATAAAACAAAAGAGAAGAATACAATATTCTTATTAAATACTAATTTTTTCATTTTTACTCCATAAATTATCTTAAAAATCCTGACCAAGCTGGTTCTCTTACCTCTCCAGAACTTGCAGGCAATTTAAATTTTGCGCCGCTTAAGGTTACGCCGGCAAGCAATCCTTGCTCATCATCTTTAATAGCATAGACTATCACATTCCCATTGGGAGAAATACAGGGAGATTCATCTAATCTTGATTGTGTAAGCGGCCTGGAAAAATTCTCATTAAAATACTTTAGAGCTATTTGAAATTCACTCCCTGTTCGATGAACAAAAATGATCCCTTCATTGTTTGGTAGGTATGATGCTTTTGCATTGTAATTTCCATCAAAAGTTAATCTTTTGGGCTTTGAGTTAAATTTTAATAAATCAATTTCATATAGCTGTGGAGACCCGGATCTTCCAGATGTAAATAAAATTTTTTTTCCATCAGGAGACCAGGAAGACTCTGTATCAATTGAGTAATGATTTGTTAATCTTGTTAAATTTTTATTTGATAAATCTAAAATATATATTTCAGCATTTCCATCCTGATATAAAGTTAATGAAAGATACTTACCATCCGGTGAAAAAGATGGTGAACTAATTTGGTAGTTATTTTCTAGAGCTATTTTTCTCGAGCCAGTAGCAATATTCTGAATAAATACCTTTGCCATACCTGTTTCAAAAGAAACATATGCAACATTTTGGGAGTCAGGGCTCCATGTTGGTGAAATTATTGGTGAGTCGCTTGATAGCAAAGTTTGTTCATTCATGCCATCTGAGTCTGAGAGCATTAACTTGAAAACTTGCCTAGATCTAGCTTTAATCTCATTAACATACAAAATCTTTGTAGACGCAATACCTCGGAGATCGGTAATTTCCTCATAAACGCCGTCACTTACATAATGAGCAAGTTGTCTAGTCTTGTTTGGAATTCCATACACTTTTGATGACCTGACCTTTTTTTCTTTAACAGCATCATAGATATCGTAAGAAACGGTAATATTAATTTTATCCTCTATCTTTACCGTTCCTAGCAAAATAAAATCAATGCCCAGTAATCTATAATTTTTAAAATTAATTTTTTCAATATCATTAATGCTTGAAAGAAGATCCTCACTACCAAGAACATTAAACTCCCCAGTTCTTAATAAATCATCTTTGATAACTTTGCTTATTATTTTAGATAAATTTCCAGCGCCCTCAAAATCATGAACAGCTATTTTGTATGGGTTTTCCGAGCTTTCAGTAATTTCTAATACAAGCTCAGCGTATAAATTAGAAATTAAAAATAAGGATAATATAATTTTTTTCATTGAGGATTAAATGTAAGTGTGACGTTTCTAAAGTTTGATTGGTACATTTTATTATCTAATCTATCAAAAAAGTTAAAAGTCTCAACCCTATTCACAGCTTTTATTGCTGAGTTATCAAATCTTATATTGCCACTACTTTTTAAAAGATTTACAGAAATAATTCTGCCATTCCTATTAATCTGAATTTTTAAATTACACACGAGGCCTTGTTGAATATTTTTTGGTTTAATCCAAGCACTTTCTATAAGTCTAATCATTGCTTGGCTGAACTCATTTATTTGATTGACTTCAAAGTTATCTGTTAATTTTGCATCTTCATTCAATAGTTCATTAACACCTGAATCAATGCTAGCCATATCTAAAGTCATAGTTGGTTCAATGGGTTCAGTTTTATTAACTTCAATAGACATATTATTAACTGGAACTTCAATGACATCGGTTGCGAGCCTTTGTTCGACTTCTTTTTTTTGAGTTTTATTTTCTAATAACAGATTTACTTCGATAGGTTTACTAAGAATAGGTCTTTGTGGCTTTTCATTATAAAAAAAACCTATCAAAACTAAAATTAATGTCGCATGAATTGAAAATGAAAAGAAAGAGGCAATAAAATAATTATTATTAATCTGCATAACCTGTTGTAACTATTCCAATTTTTTCAATACCAACGCTCTGGACTGCTGCCATTGCCTTAGCAACGCTATCAAATGAAACATTTTTATCGCCTTGAAATACAACTTCAATATCAGGATTTGCAGAAAAAATTATTGATGATTTATTTTTAAGCTCTTCAAGATTTATAGGTAACTGTTCCTCACCTATATTTATGAAATACTGACCTTCCGCATCAATTGAAATTACTAATGGCTCATTTTGAATAGACATTTTAGTTGTGTCTGTTTGAGGTAAATTAACCTCAACCCCTTGAATTAAAAGAGGTGATAAAACCATAAAAATAATTAGCAGAACCAACATCACATCAATGTATGGAACAACATTGATTTCAGCAGTTAATTTCTTTTTCTTGCCTAACCTATATATCATTTATTTTTCAAAGTTTGCTTGTAAAAAATACTAGCAAGTTCTTCAGAAAAAATAACTGTTGATTGGGAAATGCTCTCAAGCTCTGATGCAAACTTGTTGTATGCTAAAACAGCGGGTATTGCTGCAAATAGCCCCATTGCAGTTGCGACAAGAGCTTCAGATATACCAGGTGCAACTGCATTTATAGTTGCTTGAGTTGCATCAGATAAACCCTGAAATGATGTCATGATGCCCCATACAGTCCCAAAAAGGCCAATATATGGGCTAACAGAGCCAACATTTGCTAAAAAGGATAAGTTTTGGTTCATTTGCTCTTCGTCTGATGCAATTGCTACCCTCATAGACCTATTAATGCCTTCTAAATCAAGCTCAGTAATTGAATTAGATGATTTCAAGGAATTAAATTCATTAAAGGCACTCTTAAAAACATTTAAAGAGCCATAATTCAATAAATTGTCATTAGGTATTTCCTTATAGAGAGAGTTGAGGTCTTCGCCTGACCAAAACTTCGATAAGAATTCAGAGTTTATTTTTTTAATTTTTTTGTAAAAATTATATCGTTCTATAATAACAATCCATGTTAATAATGACGCAATTAATAAAACCGACATAACTGATTTAACAACAAGCCCAGCTTCGAGAAATAGATTTAGTACAGATATGTCATTCATAATGTTTTAGCTAAAAAGTAATAATAAATCATTGTTAAAGATTTGGGGTTTTTTTGTAGTTAAATTTATTAGGCAAATCTCAACATCAGCTGTACATAAAATATTTGATGAGGTTTTATCCAGAGCTTTGTGGGAAAAGGTCAATCTTGCATTTGAATTTTTATAAATTTCAGATTTAATAATCACCTTATCTTCTATCTTAGCGGGAGATGAATATTTCATTTTTATACTTCTTACAACAAAAGCTTTTTCTTGCTGTAAAAGTATATTTTGTTGAATATTATTATCTAGCAGGAACTCAGTCCTTGATCTTTCAAAATATTTTAAATAATTTGCATGATATACAAATCCTTGAAAATCTGTGTCTTCGCAATATATCTTAATTTCTATATCTTTAGACTTGATAGGTTTGCTCATGAAGCTCAATATCTTTTTGGTATAACTCTAAAATTATCTGAATAAAGTCTGGCCACAATAGATCAACAGTTATTAAGGTATTTTTAATTTCTGGATTGATTGACGATGCAAGTATTCTTACTTTTATAGGCCTTCTATTAAATTTATATATGAGAGCAGGTATTAAATTACTTCCTTC
>CALJHI010000077.1 GCA_938075575.1 uncultured SAR86 cluster bacterium
ATTGTTGACAGAGGCGATGCCCAAAGAGAAATTATATTTGAATTAACAGCAGATCCATTAGAGGAAAGATTATTTGCAATTATGGTTAAAAAATGAAAGATAGCCTTTTTAAAATCTTATTTCTAATAATTATAGCTTTTAATATTGAGTCTTATATAAATATTTTTCTATCAAAATTTTATATAGTCATTCCACTCTCATTCTTGACTTACTCATATTTTGCATACAAAAGCAGTATTGGGTTTTCATCCACTTCATCATTTCTTTTTGGTCTTTTTGTTGACTTAATTAGTGGAACATTTATTGGATTAAATGCACTGGTTTATTCAATTTCAACATATATTATTAATAACTATAGATATGTTTTTAGGCTATTTTCATATCTTCAAATATCAATATTTTTTGGAATTATTTCCACTGTTTATATAGGGATAACTCATTTATTTATAAATTTAGCCAACTACTCCTATTTAACACTTTTTATATCTTTTGGTATTAATACTTTACTAAGTCTTCTTATATCAGTCATTAGAGTCTACAGGCCTACATTTTATAAAAGTAGGAAACTTTGATTATGGAGAGCATTAGAAGGCTATCTAAAAAGTTGTTCATTGCGATCTCCAGCATAATCACATTGATTTTAGTATTCTTTTTTTTAATGTTATTTTTATTAACTACCAATCCAAAAGCCGGCATAGGGTTGATTGATAAACTTTTTATTAATCAATATGAAATTTCTTTTGAAGATATCAAATTAACCAATTTACTCACCTATCCAAATATAACTGCTTCCAATCTCTCAATCTCTGATAAAAATCAAGATATAAATATTAATAATTTAGATATTATATTTAGTTTATACAGCCTTATATTAGACAAAGATTTATTCCTAAAGAAACTACATATAGATGGCTATACAGCCATTGATAAAAAAATAATCAAGTCAAAAAAAACTAAATTGAATGGGAGATTCAGTTTATCTGGAGAAGATCTAAATATAAAATCAACCCAACTAACCTTGAGAGCATCAAATTTTTCGATAAATTCAGATACAGACAATTATTCAATAAAACTTAAATCTGGCCAGTTAGATAACGTCAGTTTTTTAGAGCTAGACTTACTTCTGAACAATAAAAAAGAAATCTATTATTCTGGAATTCACAAATTATTTACAGATGATTTAGACCAATTGAAAATAATAAACAAATCAAGCTTTAAATTTTCAGATATTAAAACTAATGTTATCAGCAAGGGAAAAATAGATATTGGGAATGATAAAAACAATAAAGGATTCTTTAAAATCGATATTTACGACTCAAATATTACATTTAATTCAGGCTACATGGTTAGCAGTATCAACGCTTCTCTTTACTCAAATATTGATAAAGGCTTGTATGGTAGATTCACAGCCAGCCTTCCCCTCCAAGATGTTATACAAGATATTAATGGGAATATTTTGTATTTGTACGATGATGGCGTAGAGTTAGTATCATCCTTTAATATAGACATGACTAAGGTTATTGAAAGTAATGATTACTTTAGCCTTTCAGGAAAAGAGTCCTTCAAAACAAGTTTAAAGATAACCCCTGATCAGATGGTGTCACTATCACTTGATACAGATTTAATAAATACCAACATATCTTCTTCCATTAATGAAATAACTAAGCCCATTGGAAAACCTTTAGTGACATCAATATCTATTCCAGATATTGTTAATCCAAGTTACAGCATTACCAATGAACTATTTGAAGTGTATATAGAAGAGAATGCCAAAAATGGGTTTTTTGCTTTTGGTGGTATTAATCAAAACATAAAAGATAAAAAAGAAGGTTTCCATATTTATCTTAATTTAGATCTATTTGATTTTTCGTCTGTAAAATTTGAATCAAATTTAGAAAGTGAAGAGGAGTCTTTTGTAAAGTCAATTTCATTGCAAGCAAAAGAGTTTAAAATGTTAAACAACTCTTTCAAAAATCAACATATTAATTTAAATTTTGATAAAAAAAATCTTTACGGTAATTTTAAAGGAACGAGTCTTAATGGAAGTCTTGTGGTAGACAGAACAGGATTTTCTAAGATAATTCTTGAAGATACAAGCATAGAAAATTTGAATTTTATATCAAGAAACAGATCTGTTTCTTCTAATATAAATGACTCATCAGTAATTAACATGAGAATTCAGGGAAAGAATATTCAAATTGCTAATGAAAAATTTGAGAATATAGATTTTTATATTTTGAGAAATAACAATCTTATTACTTTAGAAAATATAAATATTAAAAGCACCTATATAAATGTGTCTCCCTTAGCATCTGAAGAAAAAGCATTTATGAGTTATTCTTTTCCAGATGACCAATATAAGATTAAGGGATTATTTAAAATAAGTGGAGACTCGAAGTTAATTCAAAATTCTTTAAATTATGATTTTGAGTTTTTAAATTCTGAATTAAGTATCCAGTGGAATAGTATAGAAGATTTACGAAATCTTGAAGGAAAGGTAAATTTTTTAACTAAAAATTTTACTGTAGAAAATAATATTTCAAGTTCAGCATTTTTAAATACTTTAAAAGTCCTTAATTTAGATGCGATTATTAAAAATATTGATTCTAATAATAGAAGACCTTCTAGAGATTCATTAACCCTTACGAGAGCAGCAGGGGATATTATTTTTAGCAAAAAAAGAGGCCTCATCTCCAATCCAATTTCTATTGAGACAGATGAAGCAAAAATGCTCTGGAAGGGCGAAATAATTAAAGATAATAATGGCTACCTTAATGATCTTAACTTAGACATGTCAATGCGAATTAAGGTTTCAGAGAATCTTCCTTGGTATGCTGCAATATTAGGAGGCATTCCTGCAGTTGCAAGCACTCTAGTTTTTCAAGATCTTTTCGAAGATAATATTGATGCAGCATCTTCAGTTGCGTTCACAGTAAATGGGACTATCAAAGATCCAGAACTTAAAAGGCTAGACTAAATAGATAGTTGCTAATCCTAAAAATGATAGGAAGCCTATTACATCTGTAACAGTTGTGACTACTACTGATCCTGCTATTGCTGGATCTTGCTTTAATTTTCTAAGAATTATTGGGACAAACACACCGGCAAATACAGAGCTAATTAAGTTAATAATTAGTGCGCAAGATATAAGAATAGATATTAGGTAGTTTTGAAACCAAATATATGTAGCTGTACCAACAAGAATTGATAATACAATGCCATTCAAAATAGAAACAGCTAATTCTCTTTTAAATAGCCAGCTGATATTTGAGCTATTAATTTGATCAAGAGTTAAGCCTCTTAATACTATTGTTAGAGTTTGAGTTGCTGCTACACCTCCCATACTAGCAACAATTGGCATTAGTACTGCAAGATACACAACCTTATCCAAAGTTTCTTGAAAAATATTTATAGAAAGAGATGCAATAAATGCTGTTATAAGGTTCATGCTTAACCAGAAAACTCTACTTCGAGCAGCTCGACCTGGGGGAGCGAATGTATCTTCTGCAACTCCAGCCATTCCAAGAAAATTTTGGTCAGCATCTTCCAATATAACATCCACTACATCATCAATAGTTATTCTTCCAATAAGCTCACCCCCTGAATTTACTACGGCAGCAGATATTAGATTATTTCTTTCAAATATTTTTGCCACATCTTTATCAGATTTATCTACGTGGATTGGCTCGGCATCAGGTATTAAAAGGACTTCAATTTTTTCAGAGATATCAGATGTAATCAATCTATTTATTGAGATCTCACCAATATATTTATCTTCTTTAGAAACAACAAAAATTTTGTCTGTATTTTCGGGGAGAATCTTTTGCTCCCTAAGATATCTTGTTACAACCTCTACTGTATGATCTGGTCTTACACTCAGAACATCTGTATTCAATAATCCACCAGCAGTATCATCAGAATAAATTAACCCTTGTTCAATTCTTTTTCTGTCTCTTAATGACATTTTAGATAGAATATTTTGCATTCTTTCTTCAGGTAGATTCTGAAGAATGTCAACGACTTCATCAAGCTCTAGTTCTTTAACGGCTTCTGAAAGCTCATCATTAGAAATTCGAGAAATTAGATCTTGCTGAATTTCTTCCCCAACATCAGCAAGAACATCTCCCTCTTCACTGGTTTTAAGTAAAGAGAAAAGCAATCTTCTTTGTTCTGGGGGCGATGATTCAAGTGCATGAGCAATTTGAGAAGAATGCATCTCACTTAATATTTTTTTAATTTGATTTAAAGAAAGCTCTTTATCCTTTGCATCTAATATTTTTTGGAGATTTTCTTGATCAATTAAGTTCATGACCAAATTCTAACCCAATGTGAGTTAAATTATCTATTTCTTGATGATGGGATATTTAGTTTTTTACGATACTTGGTTATTGTTCTTCTTGCCAGTCCAAATCCTCTCATATTAAGTATTTGAACAATTTTCTGGTCACTTAGAGGGGATCTTTCCTCATCTATTATTTTTTTTATTTGATCCATGAGTTGAATAGGCGTCACCATTCTAGTTTTGGAAACAGAAGATACTAGAAATGACTTTAATGGAATTATGCCTTTTGGCGTATCAATATATTTTGATTTAATAATACGAGATACAGTAGATGGATGAATTCCAAGCTCATCAGATATATCTTTATTTGATAAAGGAGATACTTTTAAAGGATTATTGCCTAAAAACTCAATTTGTCTATTGCAGATCAATTCTCCTACTTTAATAACTGTTTCATTTCTTCTTCTGATTGAAGAAATGAGCCATTTTGCTTCCTCTATATTACTTGAAAGATCCTTATTTGGATTTTTCTTTAAAGCATTTTGGGCCTCTTTAACAAAACCTTCATCTAATGAAATGGATGGAAAATTATCGCTAACAAATTTTGTAGACATTTTCTCTTCTTCAAATGAAATCTTTAAATCTGGATATATAAAGTTAGTTTCTTCATAATTTAATCCGGGACTTAGGTCACAATTTTTTATAGACTTTATTGCGATTTTAATGTCTTCATCTTTATAGCCTTCATAGACAAGCTTGTTAAAGCATTCATCCAAATCATCTGAAGAAATCTCATAAAGAACCTTTTCGCATATTTTTAAGATTGCCGGAGGAATACTACTTTTTTTTAACTGAAGAAAAATGCATTCTTTAAAATTTCTATATCCAACACCAGGAGGCGTTAATTCATGAATTATTGTAATCAAATTTTTTTCAATGCTTTTAGTAGAGTATTTGAAGTCAAGCATCTCCTCTATTTCAGACAAGCCATCTGCCAACTTACCAGTTTCATCAATTGAATTAATTATTAATTCTGAGATTTCATAATCTGAAGTCGATAAATTTAACTCATTAATTTGGCTTATTAATGAAGATTTTAGATTTTCTGACGCAGCATATTCAAAATCGAAATCATCAATTGAATTAAGACTAGAATCAGATATCTCATATTCATTTTTTTCAAGAAATGGATTAGTTTCAATCTCCCTTTCAATTTTTTGAATTAACTCATACCTAGATAGATGCAACAACTCAATAGACTTTCTTAACTGAGGTGTTATTGATATATTTTGAGTCTGCTTTTGTTCTTTTGAAAGAGAAATAGCCATTTTTAACTATACATTTTTCCTATATACACTTTCTTTACAAGCTCATTAGAAATTAATTCTTCTTTTGAGCCGGTTGCAATAATTTTACCTTGATTTATGACAATTGATTCATAGCAAATATCCAAGGCTTCTCTTACATTGTGGTCGGTAATTAAAATACCAACATCTTTTTTAGAAACTATTTTTAGTATCTTTTGAATTTCTTCAATAGCAATGGGATCAATACCAGCAAAGGGCTCGTCTAGTAGAATAATTTTTGGATTTGCAGCAAGAGTTCTTGCAATTTCAACCTTCCTTCTTTGGCCACCTGATAACTGCCTTCCTTTTGAATCAAGGATCTCCTCAAGTCCAAAGTTAGCAACAGACTCATCTAAAAATTTATTTACTTGACTTGATGACTGATAAGATAATTCTGCCAAACCTAAAAGATTTTCTCTTACGGTCAGATCTAAGAATATCGATGGCTCCTGTGGCAAGTATTTTATTCCTAGCTTTGATCTTTCATGCATTGGAAGTTTTGTTATATTCCTATTTTCTAAAAATATCTCACCTGCATCAGACTTTATTAGACCAGCTATTGAATAAAATGTTGTAGTTTTTCCAGCTCCATTAGGACCAAGAAGTCCATAGATATTTCCTGAATCAATAGAGAAGCTAATATCTTTAATAATATTTTTATCTTTTATAGTTTTAGATATATTTCTTACTTTAAGCATTATTCTTTAGATTCTATAAATCCAGAGTTGGGACTAAAGATTATCTTATTTGAAGAAATAGTCATATTCTCATATTTCATTTTTGCATTCCCAATAAGGTGAACTTTATTATTATCATAAAAAATGATTTTTAAGGCACTTCCATTAAATTCATTTTCTTCTTTTAATGATCTTAAAAATGATGGCTCTCCTGTTATTTCAATAACTTTTGTCTTATTGTCATAAATGGCCTTGGTTGCATTTATTAATACCACACCCGAATCAACAGATAAATTATTGGTAAATATCACCTGATCATTTTGCCCTTTAATATCAACAATGTCAGATGTAATAATTACATCGTTCACTTCTTCTGCAGAAGCAATGGATA
>CALJHI010000078.1 GCA_938075575.1 uncultured SAR86 cluster bacterium
CTTTTTCCATATAAAGCACAAAATACACCAAAGGACACAATATAAAAAGGTATGAAAACATTACAATCGAGAGATAATTTAATTTGGATTGATTTAGAAATGACAGGCTTAGATCCAGAAAAAGAAAAAATCATTGAAATAGCAACACTAATAACTGATTCTCAGCTAAATATAATCGCGGAGGGCCCAAACATTATAATAAATCAACCAAACTCCTTGCTTGATGAAATGGATGAATGGAATCAAAATCAGCATGGTTCATCTGGCCTCATAGAAGAAGTTAAAAAAAGTAATATCACCATGCAAATGGCAGAAATTGAAACTCTAGAATTTATTTCTAAATATGTAGGCCATAAGCAATCACCAATGTGTGGAAATACTGTATCTCACGATAGACGTTTTCTTATAAGATACATGCCAAGACTTGAAGAATATTTTAACTACAGACATATTGACGTATCCTCATTTAAAGAAGCAGCAGTTAGGTGGATGAATGGTGCTCAAGTATACGAAAAAAAAGGTTCCCATAGAGCTATGGGAGATATTAAGGAGTCAGTTGGCGAGTTAGCTTTTTATAAAGACTTATTTCTATCAGACCAATAAAGGCTATTTATTTACAGGTTGAATATTTAAAGGAAAAGGGCTAACCCTGTCTTTATTCTCTTTGATTTTTGCTTCTCCGGTCTCTCTTACTTCATCTATTCTGAGGATGGCATTCATAGGAATATAGCTTCTTTCTACTTTAGAAAATTCATTTTTAAGCTTTTCAGATGAAGGGTCTACTACTAGCTGTTTATCTTTATTAAATATATACTCCTCAACCTCTATGAAACCATACATATCACTTTGATAAATTTGTTTAGCAAAAACCTCGTAGATTTCACCAAGTTGTATAAAAATTATCTTGTAAACACTTTTCATATTCATAATACTTAATTATATGGGAACGAAACTTTATATTAAAACCTTTGGATGTCAAATGAATGAATATGATTCTGACAAAACCATTGATATCCTGAAAGAGAAAAAAGATGTTTCAATCACAGACAACCCAGAAGAAGCTGATATTGTTTTATTGAATACTTGCTCTATAAGAGAAAAGGCTGAAGATAAGGTTTATTCAGATCTTGGCAGGCTTAGAAAACTTAAAGAAAAAAACCCAAATCTTAAAATAGGAGTTGGGGGCTGTGTTGCAACTCAAGAGGGTGAGAATATAATGAAGAGAGCTCCATATGTTGATCTAATATATGGCCCTCAAACTCTTCATAAGGTCCCTGATTTACTTGAAATTAAGAAAGAAAGTGGCATTAAGGCCATTGATATAACCTTTCCAATTGAAGAAAAGTTTGACTCACTACCTGCGCCATCATCCTCAGGTCCGTCAAGTTTTGTTTCTATAATGGAGGGCTGCTCAAAGTATTGCTCATTTTGTGTTGTTCCCTACACAAGGGGTGAAGAGGTAAGTAGAAAGCCAATTCAGATATTTGATGAAGTAGCCAGGCTAGCAGAACAGGGTGTTTCTGAGATAACTTTTATTGGTCAAAATGTTAACTCATACATCATGCCTTTTAACGGAAGATTGCTAAGGCTTTCAGATTTAATAGAAATCGCTAGCCACATAGATGGCATTAAAAGAATTCGTTATACAACATCTCACCCACTAGATATGACGGATGACCTAATTGAAGTATACAAATCTGTCCCCCAGCTTGTGAGTCAGCTCCATTTGCCTGTTCAATCAGGTTCTAATGATATTTTAAAAAGCATGAAAAGAAATTACACAGTCGAGCTCTTCATTGACATTGTTGAGCGCATTAAAAATATCAGGCCCGAACTAAGAGTTTCTTCAGATTTTATCGTGGGCTTTCCAGGTGAAACAAATATAGATTTTAAAAAAACTATGGAATTAGTAAACTATATTAAGTTTGATTCATCATTTAGTTTTATATATTCACCAAGACCTGGAACACCAGCAACAAAGCTTGATGACCCAACAGATATGACTGAAAAAAAAGAAAGGCTAAAGATTCTTCAATCGACATTAAATAGATTTCATCAGAATCACAGCAAAAGTATGATTGGAAATATAGAGAGGTGTCTTGTTACTGGCATATCAAAGAAAAGCCCTGATCAACTCCAAGCTAGAACGGAATGCAATAGAGTGGTTAATTTTGATTTTAATAAAATGGGGCTTATTGGTAATATTGTCGATATTAAAGTTGAAAATGCCCTTGCAAATTCTTTATTAGGGTCACTTCATGTTATTTAGGTGTAAAATCGTAAGTTAATGCACAATAAAGAAAGCACTCTTAGAAATATCTCCCTAGAACCATCAAATGCATCAAGAATAGCAGCATTTGTTGGCGAGCTTAATGGAAACTTAAAGCTTGTTGAAAAGACATTTGAAGTAAAGATTTTTCATAAAGGTGATGAGCTAAAAATTCAAGGTAATACTAAGAATGTAAAGCATGCCTCAGATGCAATATTGGATCTTTATAATCTTACAAATAAGAGTATAGAACTTAGCAAAGAAGCTGTTCATCTATGCGTTCAATCTCATCTCAATCTAAGTATTGGACAGGCAACCCCAATAGATGCTTTTTCAAATGTTGAGATAAAGACTCCGCGTAAAAGCATCAGAGCCAGGGGAAAGAACCAACAAGAATATATAAAGAAAATATATTCGAAAGAGCTTGTTTTCGGTATTGGGCCGGCTGGAACTGGCAAAACATTCTTAGCTGTAGCTGCTGCTGTAGATGCTTTGTTGAATGAAAGAGTTAAAAAAGTTGTCCTTATTCGTCCAGCAGTAGAGGCCGGAGAAAAACTAGGATTTCTCCCAGGAGATCTATCGCAGAAAGTTGATCCTTATTTAAGGCCTCTTTACGATGCATTGTATGAGATGCTAGGAATCGAAAGAGTCAATAAGTTTATTGAAAAAGAGATTATTGAGGTGGCTCCACTAGCTTATTTAAGAGGAAGGACCTTAAACAATTGTTTTATAATCATGGATGAGAGCCAAAATACAACCAAAGATCAAATGAAAATGGTTCTCACTAGAATGGGGTATGGATCAAAAGCAGTTATAAATGGCGATCTTACCCAAGTAGATTTGCCTAAAAATGTTTTCTCTGGTTTAAGACATGTATTAGAAGTAATGAGTGATGTTAAAGAAATAGGAATAACGCAGTTTGAATCCAATGATGTTGTTAGGCACCCTCTTGTAAGGAAGATTATTGATGCATATCAAAAATTTGAAGAAAGAATTAAGTAATGTGTGCATTAATTATTAATGATGCTCAATCTCATTTATCAGAAAAGCTGATTAAAAAAATGCAATTCATCACAAACAAAATAATTAAAGATGAAGCTAATATTGGCGAGTCTGTAAATTTAAAAATCGTAAGCACTGAGGAGATAACTGAGCTCAACAGCTTATATAGAGGAAAAAATAAACCTACTAATGTTCTTTCTTTCACAAACAAAGATGTGTCAAAAGAGCATACAAAAAGTCTAGGAGATATTGCCATTAACTTTGAATATGTTGAGAATGAGGCGATAGAACAGCAGAAATTATTAAACGACCACCTTATTCATATGCTTGTTCATGGTTTATATCATATACTAGGCTATGATCACGAAAATAAAAGTGATGCTTTGGTCATGGAGAGTAAAGAAATCTCAAGACTTAAAGAATTAGATATACAAAACCCTTACTTATAGAATGAATCAAAAATTAGAAAAAGAAGAATCACAGCCTCCGTCGGGACTAACAGCAAGACTTAAAAAATATTTTAGAAATCCTTTCTTCATGAAAACTCAAAATGTTGCGGAAGTAGCTGATTTTTTAAAAGATGCAGTTGACCAAAACATTATTGATAAAGAAGCAGAGTCAATAGCTAACAAGGCTATAAGGCTTGGATCAACAACTGTTAAAGAAATCATGGTTCCTAAAGTTGACATGGTTACAATCGGTTTAACCGAAAACACCAATGTAATTATTGATAGAATTATTGACTCTGGTCATTCTAGATATCCAGCGCTTGGCGAAGAAAGGGATGAGGTAAGCGGAATACTTTTAGCAAAAGACATTTTGCCTAAAGTAGTAAATGGAAATATGGATTTTTCAATAAAAGAGATGCTTCGAGAGCCAAACATCGTACCAGAAACAAAGAAAGCCGATGCTCTACTAGAGGAGTTCAAAAGGGACAGATCTCACCTTGCAATTGTTATTGATGAATATGGTGCTATATCAGGACTGGTTACAATTGAAGATATCCTAGAGGAGCTAGTAGGTGAGATTGAAGATGAGCATGATGTTGAAGAAGAAGATATCATACAAATCTCTGAAAAATCATACTCTGCTGATGCCAAGATGGAGCTAGAAGTTTTTCTTGATTTTTTTAAAATAGAAATAGATCCAATGAGCATAGATGCTGAGACGTTAGGAGGATTTATTATATCAACCCTTGGAGTTCTTCCAAAGATTGGAGATAAGGTCTCCCTTGATACTTTAACCATTAGCGTCTCTGATGCTGACGATAGAAAAATTAATAAGG
>CALJHI010000079.1 GCA_938075575.1 uncultured SAR86 cluster bacterium
CTAAATAATGCAACTGAGTATGGAGCAATCTTTGATATGTCTAACGATGAAGTTAGTCAAAAAGTTTCATTTAACTTCGTAGATGAAGATGCATCAATATTTGGAGAGGAGGCTTTCATGAACCCTACAAATAATAGAGAGCTAACGTTAGGTTATTTTATCAGCAAGGACTATGAACCCTTTCATGTTGATTTTGGTATTAGGTTAGATCAAATCGATAGAACGGGAAGTGTTTCTCATGAGGATGGTGATCTGGATAGATACACTATTGATGATAATACAACAAGCTTTGCTATAAATATTGGTAGAGACTTAAATGATAATTTAGACATTACTTTGGGCTTTGCAAGTGTTGAGAGGCTGCCATCAGTTATTGAATTATTTATGAACGGGCCCCACATGGCTACTGGTCGTTATGAAGTTGGTGACCCAACTATGAATAGTGAAACATCTAATAATCTTGATATTAGTTTTAACTATCAAAGTGGAGATTACTATGCTTATGCGAGTTTTTTTATTAATGATGTAGATAACTACATAGCTCTAATGGATGAAGAGGATCATGGTGATGAAGATCATGGTGATGATGATCATGGTGATGATGATGAGCATGATCATGGAAATTTAATTCATGCGAATTATGTACAAGAAGATGCTGAGTTTGATGGTTATGAAATAGAAATTGGAAGAACTATTGAATTAGGTGCAGGTGAGCTTACTCTTTCTTATGGAAGAGATGTTATTAATGCACAATTTGCTGATGGGCATAATGTGCCTAGAATTAATCCAGCAAGAAATATCTATTCTTTGTCATATAAGCAAGATAATTTACTCTTCAAGTTGAATTTAAAAGATGTCGAAAAACAAAATGATTTTGGCGAAGGCGAGTCTGCAACAAGTGGATATCAAATGCTAGATACTAGACTTACTAAGACAATTGATCTGAGCGCTGGTTCTGTTCTTAGGCTGTCTTTATTTGGTAACAACATGCTTAATGAGGTTGCAAGAAACCATTCTTCCTTTGTTAAGAACGAGGTTCCATTGCCTGGAAAGAATTATGGAATGAAATTTAATTTAACTTTCTAATTAAATACTTTATCTGTATGATTATTCTCCAAACTTGCTAATTAAGTGGGTTTGGGGATACTTTTAGGCGCTACAATGAAGACACAATTAATATCAGATAGATTCGCAATGACTCTTTCTATGGCTTGTCTTGTTCATTGTTTGTTTGCTCCTTCTTTAATCATTCTTTCTTACAGCTTTTTATCATTATCTTTTGAGAGCGAATTGATACATACGTTAATTCTCTTGGTAACAGTTCCAATAAGTATATTAGCGCTGAGTTTGGGTTATAAAAATCATAAAAGTTTGAACTTTATTCTAATTGGCATACTTGGCATGGCAACTCTAATATATTCATTAGTGGCAGGCGAAAATATCCTAGGAGAGTCAGGAGAATTAATTTTAACTATGGTTGGATCTCTTATGGTTATTTACTGTCACTATAGAAATTACCAAATGTGTCAGCAATCTAATTGTGATTGCCATGAAACTTCAGAAAACGCATAATTTTCTATAATAGTATCCTGCTATCTAGCAATCCTGTAGAATCCATTTTTTATTAGAAATTAAATGGCTAAACTTTACTTCATATCATTTTTTATACTTGTATCGACTATAGTTAGTGCAGAATCTGAGATTGAAGATTTAATTGTTACAGGCTCTTTTATCAAAAAAAATAGTCAAGGGCCATTGCCTCTAGAGTCAATAAATAATGATGAGTATAGGAAGTTAAATATATCTAATATTGCTGAAATAAATAAATATATCTCATCCTCATCCGGGTCTCACTTTCAATCAAATAATCTTGATGGATTTGATCAAGGAATGTCTTCAATTAACTTGAGAGGGTTGGGGAATTCATCAACTCTAACCCTAATTAATTCAAAGAGGCATACTTTTGCTGGCACCCCTTCGTCAAGTGGTGATAGCTATATTGATCTTAATATTGTTCCCGAAATTGCTCTTAGGCAAATAGATATTTTGAAAGAAGGAGCAACTTCATTATATGGATCAGATGCTGTTGCAGGTGTTGTGAATATTAAGACCGTAAATAACTTTAAAGGCATCAAATTGCAGGCTGGTCACAAGCAAACAACAAACTTTAACCAAAGTGACAGTTCTTTTGGTTTGCTTATAGGATCTTCATATAGAAAGATCGACTATACATTTGGACTAAGTTTTCTTGATAGAAAACCCTTATTATCATCTGAGATAGAAGGAATTGCTGAACTGGCTATAAGCGGTTTAGGAAGATCCTTTCGGCTATCAGAAGCTGATGTTGTTAGCTCGGGTATATGGGCTGGCAATTATTTAGAAGGTCAGAAAATTCCAGACCCAAATTGTGAAACCAATGGAGGTATATTAGTAAACGCGCAAACATGCGGCTTTAATTATGGGAATAGATTCAACATAGTCAATGACGAGGATCACAAAAAAGCTTATATAAACTTAACTTATGATTTAAATTCCTTTCAATCTGAAACAACTTTTATTTTTGCAAATGTAAAAGTAAATGACAATCCTCAGTCACCTTCATACCCTGCCTTGCCTTTTTTATCTAGAAAAATACAACCAGGTGAAGGGGGCAGCCCGTTTAATGTACCTGTAACATGGTATGGCAGGCCTTTGGGGCCAGAGTTCTCGTCACCCTATTCACCTAAAAATATCAAACAATATAACTTTAATGAAGTGCTTAGCAAAGAAATTAGGAAAGGATTAAATTTAGAAATATCATTAACTCTTAGCAGACACTCAAACGATCATTTTAGGCCGGATATTGTTGATTCTAAATTTTTAGAAGCATTGGATGGGGTTTTTATAAGCAATAATCAGCAAGAAAAACTATATTGGGATATTTTTATCCCAGAGAATAATTCATCTGCATTAATTGAGTATATAACTGGTGCTGAGATCTCAAGAAAGGAAGCTTCGCTTCAGAGCATCGAGGCAATTTTTAGAACAAATATTTCAGGTTTCAATTTAGCTTATGGGCTCCAAATTAACAAAGAAAATCTTGAAATAAAATATGATGAAGTAAGTGAGGCTGTGTTTGATTCGGATGGAAAAATTATTAAAACTGCTGATTTATTTTTTCTCGGTGGAGGTATTAATGTATCTAAAAGTAGGAAAAAATATGCAGGATTTTTTGAGCTTGATCATAACGCAGAAAAATTTAATACCAGACTATCTGGTAGATTTGAGAAATTTAATACCGCATCGTCTTTTGATCCTAAAATTTCTTCAAAATATATGATTACTGAAAACCTTTTTTTGAGATTGTCTAAAGGCTCATCTTTTGTAATGCCATCGATGGCGCAAATGTTCTCAAGTGAAATTAATTTAGGAAGCATTAGAGATTTTGATGACACGTCTCCATTCATTAGACAGGCTAAAATAGGTAACCCTAATTTAAAATCATCTACATCAATGAATACAAATCTTGGGTTGGTGCATAAAAATGATAAACATGTGATTTCATTAGATTATTGGGACATTAATTTTAAAAATAGGATTGTTAGCGAAAGTGTTCAAGCCCTTCTTAACTCTAATCCATACGGCAAAAGTATAACTAGAAATGAAAATAATGACTTAATTGGAGTAACTGCTACATATTTTAATGAAGAAGATACAAGGATATCTGGCTTTGATTTAAGCTATGAATTGCTCGATATAGATCTAAGAAGTTATATTTCTATATCAGCTAAGGTGAATGCTACAAAATTAAATAAGTTTCTAACGCCTAGTAAGGAAGAAATAAATACTTTAATTAACCGAGTTGGACGTTTTAATTATGATTCTCATACTTACTCCTTGCCAAAAAATAGAATCAATGCATTTTTAAATCTAAAAATAGGTCAGTATGAATTGGGTATGAATGCTAGATATATAGATAGCTATAAAAATGAAAGAGCAATATCAGACTTAGGCAAAAATTATGGATATAGCAATAAGATAGCATCATTTCTTGTTTTTGATTTCTCTGTAAGTAGCCATTTAGAACTTCAAACTGGTAAAGTCGATTTCAAATTATCAATAGTTAATATGTTTAATAAATCAGCCCCAAAAGTATATGACGCTCCAGATTTCAGCTTTGACTCCAGAACACATGACCCTAGAGGAAGATTAATTGGTTTAGATTTTGAATATAGGCTTTAGAAAAATATCAAACATAAAAAATTTATATAAACCTTTTGTCTCAATTTAAACTAAACTCATCTAATGAATAATCTTGAAATAGCAATTGAGCAAGTAATTGAAGAAAATAATATTTCACATCAGTGGAGTGATGCTGTAACCAATGAGCTAAAAGATATTAGGTTAGATTTCTTTGACAAAAGAAAAGATTTAACCAAGGTTCCGCTGGTAACAATAGATGGAGCTGATGCAAAAGATTTTGATGATGCAATTCATTGCACGGAGACTAATTCGTCATATATTCTCTCTGTAGCAATTGCTGATGTTGCTGCGTTAGTTTGCCCTGGAACCGCATTAGATGAGGAGGCTATAAAAAGAGGCACTTCTATATATTTCCCATCGAAAGTAATACCAATGCTTCCTGAAAAAATATCTAATGATCTTTGCTCTCTTGTTCCTTTTAAAGATAGAAATGCTGTTGTATGTGAAATGGTTTTTTCATTTGAAGGGAATTTAAATAGCTACAACTTTTTTGAGGCAAAAATTAAGTCTCATAAAAGAATGACCTATAAAGAAGTGGATGGAGTTTTAAAGAATAATTCAGGTCTTGAAAAAAATATAAATTTTTCATTGGTTGCTCTTTCAAAGCTTACGAGGATTCTTCTGAATAAAAGACAAGAAAGGCAGGCTCTGGAAATTGAAGCTCAAGAGCCATTTTTAAAAACCAATGAATTTGGCGATGTGGAGGAAATCGTTTTGCCTAAGAGAATGTTTTCTCATCAAATGGTTGAAGAGTCTATGCTTGCTGCAAACGTTTGTGCTGCAAACTTTATGCATAAGCATTATGAATCTGGAATTTATAGAATTCATGAGGAGCCTGATGAAACGAAGCTTGATGCTTTGAAGAACTTTTTTTCTTTAAAAGGATTTAAAGGCTCATTTAAGAAAGATGCTTTGGGGCTTTTGAGTCAATGTCTAGAATATACAAAAGTGCAAAATATCAATAAATCATTGCAGACTGTTGTTTTGCAAAGCCTTAAAAGAGCTGAATACTCAACGAAAGAGAAAGGCCATTTTGGTCTTCAGATTGATAGATACTCTCACTTCACCTCTCCAATAAGACGATATCCAGACCTAATTACACATAGGCTCATTAAAAATGCTCTTAACAAAAATAAGGTGTCATTTGATAAAGAGTATATGGAAGAAATATGCAGTGATTTATCTGATCTTGAAAGGATTGCAGAAAAATCATCAAGACAGGTTACACAACAGATGATTTGTTACTATTTAAAAAATTATGTTGGTAAAGAATTTAACACTATTGTTACAGGAGTAACAGATTTTGGACTATTTGCTGAAATAGAAGGTTTTTATGTATCTGGCTTGATACATGTCTCAGATCTTCCGGGAGATCGATATTTTTATGATAGAGATTCAAATATCTTAAAGGGCAAAAGAACTGGTAGAAGTTTTAAGTTAGGTCAAAAGATATTAGTTACAATAGCTAATACAAGCCCAGAGGAAAGAAAAATTACATTAATTCCAAAAAATACTAAAAAAAGTAGATGAGTATTAAAGAAAATAATATAAGAATAGGCTTCCATAGCATCGAAAGTATTGTCAAAAAAAATCCTGAATCAATAAAAAGGGTTTTGATGCCTGGGCAGAGAAATGATGCAAGAGTAAGCAAGTTAAAAGATCTGCTTGATGAAGTTGGAATATCTTATGAGAATTCAAATAAGTTAAAACAAGAACCGGAGGCATACCTAAAAGACCAGCCTGAGCAAAACTTTAAAGACTTAAAAGCCTTTATAGATACTTTTAATGGAAATATATTAATTTTAATACTTGATAATGTTATTGATCCGAGAAATCTTGGAGCATGCATTAGGTCAGCTGCCGTTACTGGAGTAGATGCTGTTGTAATAAATAAACATCATTGCGCGCCTTCTAACGCAATTGCTCATAAAGTTGCTGCTGGAGGTTTTGAGTTCACTGAAATTTTTCATGTGACAAATTTGATTAACTGTTTCAAATTTCTTAATAAATCTGGAATTAATATTAGCGGACTAAGTGAGCATGCCTCTGATAGCTATTCAGATTGTAATTTTAAACAATCTTCTGCATTAGTAATGGGTTCTGAAGAAAATGGGGTTAGAAAAAAAACACTTGAAAATTGTGATCAAATAATTAATCTTTCTGCTAATGAAAACTTTAAAAGCTTTAATGTTTCAGTCGCTACTGGGATAATACTTTCTGAAGCGGCAAGACAAAGAAAGTAAGCTATAACTTGATATGATATTATTTTATATTAGACTTCTAACATGCTAAATCAACGAACACTTCGAAACGCAATAAAAGCTAAAGGTATTGGCCTTCATACCGGTAAGGTTGTTAACATGGAATTAATTCCATCAGGCCCTAATACAGGCATTCATTTTATAAGAACAGATATTAATGAAGCCATAAAAATACCAGCTAGAGTTGAAAATGTGGGTGATACAAGCTTATCTACTGCTTTAATCAAAGACAACATAAAAATATCAACCATAGAACACCTACTTTCTGCAATTGCTGGACTTGGAATCGATAACTGTATTATAAAAGTTGATGGGCCTGAAGTCCCAATAATGGATGGAAGCTCAAGTCCTTTTGTATTCCTTATCCAATCTGCAGGCCTTCAAGAACAAGAATCTCTTAAAAAGTTTATTAAGGTTACCAAAGAGGTTACTGTAACCAGAGATGATGCTTTTGCAACTATAAAACCTTATGACGGATTCAAGGTTGCTTTTAAAGTTGAGTTTGATCACCCTGTTCATAAAAAATTACCATCTGAATCAATTATTGATTTCTCATCTACATCATTCGTTAAAGAGGTTTGTAGAGCAAGAACTTTTGGCTCTATGAATGATCTTGAATTACTGAAATCTAAAAACCTAGCTCTTGGTGCAAGCGTTTCAAATGCAATAGCATTTGGTGACGAAGATATACTAAATGAAGAAGGCCTTAGATTTGAAGACGAAATAGTCAAACATAAAATGTTAGATGCAATCGGAGACCTTTATTTGCTTGGTCATAATCTAATTGGTCAGTTTTCTGGTTTTAAATCTGGACATGCATTAAATAATGAACTGCTTAAGAAAATTATTGCTTCAGATGATACCTATGAAATAGTTGAGTTTGAAAATTCAGAAAATGCCCCCATTTCTTATTCAAGGCCTCCTTTTGGAGATATTTGATTATTAAATAAGGTTCATGTTTAGTTCAATTAAGAAGTTTTTTAGTACAAGCAATGATAGAGCCATCAAGAAAATGATGGTGTCTGTTAATAAAATTAATGATTTAGAAAGTGAGCTTCAAGACAAACCAGATTCATACTTTAAAGAACTAAAAAATCAACTAGCTAAAACCTACAAAGAAAAAAATAATAATATTAATGAAATTTTACCTTTAGCATTTGCTGCGACTAGAGAAGCCAGCAAAAGAACTCTTGGATTAAGACATTTTGATTCCCAGTTGCTTGGGGGGATGGCTCTCTCAGAAGGAAATATTGCCGAGATGAAAACCGGGGAAGGAAAAACTTTAGTAGCAACGCTTCCAGGTTTTCTTAATTCATCTATTGGAAATAAAACGATCTTGGTCACTGTAAATGACTATTTAGCCAAGAGAGATGCTGAGTGGATGAAGCCTGTATACGAATATTTAGGCTTGAAGGTTGGCGTAGTTTATTCAAATCAAGATTTAGAAGAAAAAAAAGAAGCTTATAAATGCGACATAATTTATGCAACTAATAATGAGCTTGGGTTTGATTATCTTAGAGATAATATGGCGCATAGAGTTGAGGATAGAGTTCAATGCACTCTTGATTTTGCTATTGTTGATGAAGTCGATTCTATTCTAATTGATGAGGCGAGAACTCCTTTAATTATTTCTGGTCCTTCTGCAGAAACCTCTGAAATGTATAAACAGATCAAAAAATTTATACCAAGTTTAGTTCAGCAGAATAGAGAAGGAACAGAAGAAGAACCTCTTTTAGATGAAGAAAGAGGTCATTATATTATTGATGAAAAAAATAGAACTATTGATCTTACTGACGATGGCTATCTAAAAGTAGAGGAATTATTAGAAGAGGCTAATATAATTGGTCAAGACGATGGATTGTATTCTGTGTCTAATTTAAAAATAATGCGATTTGTTCAAGCAAGTCTTAAGGCAAGCTTTCTTTTTCAAAAAAATGTTCACTATTTAGTTAGAGGTAATGAGGTTCTTCTTATTGATGAGCATACTGGCAGAACAATGCCAGGAAGAAGGATTAGTGAAGGCGTTCATCAAGCTTTAGAATGCAAGGAGAATGTTACTATACAAAGAGAGTCTCAAACCTTAGCCTCTACAACATTCCAAAATTTCTTTAGGTTGTTCTCTACTCTTTCAGGTATGACAGGGACTGCTGATACTGAAGCACCAGAGTTTAGAGAAATCTATAATTTAAATGTTGTAATAATTCCAACTAATGTTCCAATGGCTAGGCAGGATATGAATGATCTCGTTTTCCAAAATGAGAATGCTAAATTTAAGGCCCTTATTCGTGAAATATTAAAAATAAGGGAGAGGAATGCTCCTATTCTTGTTGGGACAGTGTCTGTAGAATCATCTGAAAAAGTTTCAGATTATCTAAATAGTGCAAAAATTCCTCACCAAGTTCTTAATGCAAAACATCATGAGCGAGAAGCAGAAATAATAGCCAATGCTGGAAAGCCCGGCATGGTAACAATCGCAACTAATATGGCGGGCAGAGGAACAGATATTGTTCTTGGTGGAAAAAAAGAAGACCAGAGTGCTGGTGAATGGGAAAAAAATAATAAAATAGTTTTAGATGCTGGTGGTCTTCATATACTTGGAACAGAAAGACATGAATCTAGGAGAATTGATAATCAGCTAAGAGGAAGGTCTGGGAGACAGGGTGACCCTGGTTATTCAAGATTTTTTCTCTCAATGAATGATGATCTATTAAGATTATTTATCACAGATTCAAGGAAAGATCTCTTTGAAAGAATGGGGATGGGAGATGAACCAATTGAGCATGGATTACTCTCAAGAAGTATTGAGAATTCTCAAAGAAGAATTGAAGCAAAAAACTTTGATGCAAGAAAAAACCTTCTTGAATATGATGATGTTTCTAATGAACAAAGAAAGGCAACATACTCTCTTAGAAATCAGCTTTTAGAGGAAGAATCAATAAATGAAACAATTCAAATATTAATTGAACAACAGTTAGAGTCAATTTCATATCAATACGTTCCACAGGAATCAATTGAGTCTCAGTGGAAGCTAAAGGATTTAGATAAATACCTTGAAGAAACTTTTGATTTAAAAGTAGGAATATATACAAAGGCAAATAATGACAAATCATTATTGCCAGACTCTATTTCTCAATTAATTGTTAATTTTGCTAAAGATCATTACAAAGAAAAATTCGATTTACTTGGTGAAAATCTTAAAGATCTTGAAAGACAAATTATGCTTCAAGTTTTAGACGTGCATTGGAAAGAACACTTGGCAGAAATAGACCACTTAAGAGGAAGTATTGGTTTAAGAGCTTATGCTCAAAAAAATCCTAAGAATGAATTCAAACGAGAAGCATATAACATGTTCAAGAGTATGCTTGATGAAATTGATTTCGAAACAATAAGGGTTCTCTTCTCCTTAAAAATATCTTCAGAGCAAGAATTAAAGCAAACTGAGATCAAGAGTACTTCAAATAACTCAGAAATAAGCTTAAATAAAGCTGATGCTGTCTCAGTTGTTGGGGATAATAAAACAAACGATATAAATAATACTAACTCTATAAAAAGAGATGAGCCAAAAATTGGAAGAAACGAGTTAGTCAAAATTACTAATGGAAAAGAAACAAAAGAAATTAAATATAAAAAAGCTCAGGCCTTTATAAGAAGCGGAGAGTGGAAAATTATTTAAGTATTTTTTAGATAGAACTAGTCTTCATAAAAATCTTCAGAATCAACGGGCCTAGATATTTTATTCTCTTCATTTGCCCAATCACCAAAATCAATAAGCTTGCAAACTTCAGAGCAAAAGGGCCTATGTTTATTATCTTTGGAAAGGTTAGTATTTTTTTCACATCTTGGGCATTTATTCATATCTGGTCCTTAACAAGATTTAGGTAAAATTTATGCATGTTATTAACTTCATTCTTAAGGTGTTCTAAATTAGAGTTATTTATAATCACATCATCTGAAATGCTTAGTCTTTGTATTCTACTTGCTTGATTTGAGAGTATATTTTTAATATCGTTCTCGTTGCTGGTATCCCTTTTTATGGTTCGTTGTATCTGAAGGGCTTCATCACAATCAATAACAAGAATTCGGTCATAACTTTCTTGAGAATTAGTTTCAAATATTAAAGGGACCTCAATTATTTGATAAGGTGATTTAGAAGAAATGATTAGCTTAGATATAGTTTCTTTTACTATTGGGTGAATAATTTGTTCCAAGGACTTTTTAAGATCCGGGTCAGTAAAAATTATTTTTCTTAGAGAGGATTTGTCAATATTGTCATTGTTATCAAAAAAACTATCACCAAATATTTCAATAAATTTAATATAGCCTATTGACCCTTTATTTAATGCATTATTTGCAATGCTATCTGCTTGAATTACATCAATACCATTAATTGCAAAGAAATTAGCAGCAGCAGATTTACCTGATCCAATACCGCCTGTTAAACCAATAATCATATAAACATTATCACAGAAAAAAACATAAAAAAAAGGCCCTCATAAATGAGAGCCTTTTAGTGTTAAAAAGCCTGACGATTTCCTACTCTCACACAGGGAGACCCTGCACTACCATTGGCGTTAACTCGTTTCACTTCTGAGTTCGAGATGGGATCAGGTGGTGCCAAGTTGCTATTGTCATCAGGCAAACTGGTATGAATTTTCT
>CALJHI010000080.1 GCA_938075575.1 uncultured SAR86 cluster bacterium
ACAAAACAAATCATTTGACTGGAAATTTTAGCGAGTCTTTTGAAAAACTAAATACAGTCTTCATGCAATTAGTTATAACAATAATCTCATTTGCGCCAATTGGAGTTTTTTGTTTAATAGGAAAATTTGTTATTGTTGATGGTCTAGATGTATTTCAAGAAGCTTTCAAATATGTAATCTTACTAATTCTTGTCTTAATTATTCATGCATTTTTAACATACTCTATATTCCTTAAATTATTTACCACAATAAATATAAAAACCTTTTTCTTAAAAATGAAAGACGTTGCAATCTTTGCATTTTCTACATCATCAAGCGCAGCTACAATACCTGTAACTCTTAAAACAGTTCAAAATGACTTAGGGGTTGATAAAAATGTTGCATCATTTGTAGTTCCTGTTGGAGCTACTATTAATATGGATGGAACTGCAATCATGCAGGGCATGGCCACAATATTTATTGCCCAGATGTCAGGCATTGATCTAACTTTTATCCAATATGTGCAAGTGGTTATTTTAGCAGTGGTTGCATCTATTGGTGCTGCAGCTGTGCCTTCTGCAGGCACCATAACCTTGGTTCTCATTCTTCAACAATTTGGACTACCTCTTGAGGCTATAGGAATTATATTGGCAGTAGATAGAATTTTGGATATGTTAAGGACTTCTGTCAATGTAACAGGTGATGCAGCTGTCTCATGTATTGTCGCTGAATCTGAAGGCCTTCTTGATAAAGATATTTTCAATAAATAGATCATAAAAATTCTTTTTCCTTAGTTTTTTTTGTTAGAATGCGTCAATTAATTTTTTTACTTTGAGGTAAATATGAACAGTTTATTAATCGCTCCAATATTAGGGGTAGTTGGCATGGTTGTCGCTCTAGTTGTTTATCAGCTGGTTATGAAATATCCAGATGGTGAAGATAAGGTTAAAAAGATTGGTGACCAAATCCATAATGGCGCTTTAGCATTCATGAAAACAGAGTATAAGTACTTGCTTGTTTTTATTGTTGTTTTGGTAATATTGGCGGCTATTTTCTTATCTATTGAATCAGCTATAGCTGTTATAGTTGGTGCTCTTTGTTCATCTTTGGCTGGTTTTATAGGAATGTATGCAGCTACAAAAGCTAATGTTAGAACTGCTACTGCGGCTCAACAGGATGGCGCTGCTGCAGCCTTATCTGTTTCTTTTTATGGCGGATCTGTTATGGGTCTTTGTGTTGCCTCTCTTGGATTGATTGGTTTAGGAAGTCTATATTATTTCTTTAATGGATATGAAGAGGGTGTCCATGCTCTAGAGGGATTTGGAATGGGTGCATCTGTTGTTGCCTTATTCTCAAGAGTAGGTGGCGGAATTTTCACAAAGAGTGCAGATGTTGGCGCTGATTTAGTAGGAAAAGTAGAGGCAGGGATACCTGAAGACGACCCAAGAAACCCTGGAGTAATTGCTGATAATGTTGGTGATAATGTAGGCGATGTTGCAGGTATGGGTTCTGATATATTTGAATCCTACTGTGGATCAATGATTGCTTCAATTGCAATTGCTTACACTATGGGCTCGACAGACCTAATGATGCTTCCATTATTGTTGGCATCAATTGGCTTAATAGCTTCTATTATAGGAATCATAATTGTTAAATTACAATCTTCAAAAGCTCCAGCGACTGCTTTGAGAACCGGAACATTGTTAGCACCAGTTATTTTCATAGTAATGGCATATTTCTTAATCAATTCTTATGAATCAATACCTACTAATGTCTGGTTGTGTGTATTAAGTGGAGCGGTAGGAGGAGTCTTGATAGGCTTAATTACCGAATACTATACTGGAGGCACGCCTGTTAAAAAGATTGCAGAGTCTGGAGAGACCGGGTCAGCAACAGTAATGATTTCTGGACTTTCAGTAGGGATGCAGTCAGTTGTTATTCCAATAATCATTCTCGCAGCAATTATCTTAGCCTCAACTTCTCTTGTAGATGGGGTCTATGGCGTAGGTATTGCAGCAGTTGGAATGTTAGCTACAGTTGGTATCACAATGGCCATAGATGCATATGGGCCAGTTGCTGATAATGCTGGTGGTATTGCTGAAATGTCTGGCATGGGCAAAGAGGTTAGAGATATTACTGACTCTTTAGACGAGTTGGGAAATACAACTGCAGCTATAGGTAAGGGCTTTGCTATTGGCGCTGCTGCATTAGCAGCCTTGGCAATTATCTCTGCATATTCTGCTCAAGTATCAGCTACATATGGCGATGCTTTTTCACTTTCTTTGGAAAATCCCATTGTTCTTGTAGGAATGTTTATTGGTATATGTATCCCATTTTTAATTGCCTCAATAACAATGACAGCAGTTGGTGATGCAGCGTTTGAGATGATTAATGAAATTAGAAGACAATTCAAAGAAATACCTGGATTGATGGAAGGAAATGCAGATCCTGATTCTGAAAAATGTGTAGAAATTGCTACCAAAGCAGCATTGAAAAAAATGATGTTACCTGGTGTTATAGCAGTATCCATGCCAGCAATTATTGGATTTGGATTGGGAGCTATCGCTCTTGGAGGTATGTTAGCAGGAGGCCTTCTTGGTTGTGTTGCTCTTGCTTTGTTTATGGCCAATGCTGGTGGAGCATGGGATAACGCGAAGAAATATGTTGAAAAGGGAAATCTAGGAGGCAAAGGCTCTGATACTCATTCAGCCACTGTTGTTGGTGATACTGTTGGAGATCCTTTCAAAGATACATCAGGCCCATCAATGAATATTCTTATCAATGTCATGGCTATGGTTAGCTTGGTAATCTCTGGCTTACTTCCGCTTAACGGAATATTTTTCTAGAAATACTGACATCTTAATGGCTTAGATAAGATCTATCTAAGCCATTTTTTTATCCATTATTTTTTGAATTTTTAAACCATTAACTTATTATGAGTTTATGACAAATAATATTCTTATTATTGGATATGGCGATCTGGGAAACAGGCTTGTTTCAAACTTTAATAGTAAAAATAATTATAAATTTTATGGAGCTAGCCGTTCTTTAAAAAATACTAAAGAAATGATATCAATCCAATGGAACTGGCTTAAATCAAAAAAGCTAGAGCTTGGAGAGTCAGATTTTAGTCATGTTGTTTTTATACCCAAACCATCCTCTATGACTGAAGAGGGATATAAAGATGGCTTTGATAAATCCATTAGAAATGTATTGATCTCACTTGAAGATATTTCATTTGGTTCTTTTATCGCCGTATCTTCGACGCGAGTATTTGGTCAAGAGCAAAAAGGAGTCTTAACTGAAAATATAAAACCAATACCAGATAATTATCGAGGAGAAATTATACTCAAATATGAAAAATTGTTAGGTAAAAAAATTAATAGAAATTTAAATATATTACGATTTGCTGGTCTGTATGATCTTTTGGAGAAAAAACCAAACTTCAAGAATAAAATAAGTAGAAATAATGCGGCATTAATAATAGAGCACTTTATTCACAATAGTATTACTGGCACCTTTAATTGTCTTGAAGACTCAGAGCATATTCATGGTGAAAGAAATATTAGCAATGAAAAATTAAAGAGTTCAGGCTTTAATTTTATCTAATATGACTGGCTCAAAATTAATTTCCCAAATACAATTGAAACTATGATTAATAGCATGACAGGCTTTGCCTCTTCAGAGTATTCAGATGGATTATTAAAAGTTAATTGTGAAATAAAAACTATAAATCATAGATTTCTAGATATATCTATCAAATCAAATGAGCTTGCAAGTGACATGGATGTTTATATAAGAAATACAATTTCTAAGAGAATAAAAAGGGGCTCAGTAGATGTAAGGTTTAAGATCACTCAGCCTAAAAATACCTCTTATGAATTTAATATAACCTCGCTAAGGAATCTTACTAAAGCAATTGAATCAAATGACAGCTTAGATTCAAAAAACTTAACCTTCCGCGATGTTAAGGATGTTCCTGGAATTATAAGTTCTCAGAATAACTCAAGCATAAGCAACAAAATTTTAAAAAATATTTTTAAAGAAGCTGTTAACAAGCTTCTTTTAAGCAAAAATGAAGAAGGTCAAAAAATACAAAATATTTTTACCCACAAGATAAATAGAATTAGAAAAAATAATGATCAAATCTTAAACGGGGCCAAATCTAGCATCAAAAAGAGAAATGCTAAATTCAGGGCTAAAATAAAAGAATATATAGCCGATATTGATAAAGATAGGTTAGAGCAAGAAGTCTCACTTTTGTTATTAAAACATGATGTTGCAGAGGAGCAGGAAAGAATTTCCTTTCATTTAAGCTCGCTCGAAAAAGAATTAAATATTAAGAATTCTAGCGGCAAAAAGATAGATTTCATTTTGCAGGAGTTGTTTAGAGAAACAAGTACATTATCTGTAAAAATTGATGATCCTAAACAAAAATCAAAAGCTCTAGACATGAAGCTTTTGGTGGAAGAGATGAGAGAGCAGGCACAAAATGCTGAGTAGTCATCCAGAATTATTCGTAATTTCAGCTCCTTCCGGCGCAGGCAAGTCCACCTTAATAAAGAAGATTCTATCTGATAATGAAGATTTTGATTTATCTATCTCAGCAACAACGCGAATGCCAAGAGTTGGCGAGGAAAATGGGGTGCATTACCATTTCATTTCAGAACAAGAATTTGTTTCTTTGATCGATGAAGATGCATTTGTTGAACATGCTCAAGTCCATAACCATAGATACGGTACATTAAAGTCACATATTCAAAATAAGTTAGAAGAGGGAAAAAATATCATATTAGATATTGATGTGCAGGGTTTTAAGCAAATCAAATCATCTGGAGTAAAAAACATATCTATCTTTATATTGCCGCCAAGTTTTTCGGAGTTGGTAGAAAGACTCCAAAGAAGAAAATCTGATTCAAAAGAGGCAATAGAAAGAAGATTAGAGAATGCAAAGAAAGAAGTCGCTTTTTATGACCAATATGACTTTGTAATCATAAATGATGATGTGACCAGGGCCTACAATGCATTGAAGGAAGTAATTTTTTCAAAAAAATTAAATACAGATGTAAATTTAATTGAAAAGATTTTGCTAGATATGTTGTCTTAATGGACCTTAACGAATTAGAATACCCACCTAGGAGAATAGTATGGCAAGAATTACAGTAGAAGATTGTTTAGAAAAAATACCAAGTAGATTTGATTTAATCATTATGGCATCAAAAAGAGCAAGGCAGCTCTCAACTACAAGTAGAGAGCCTCTTGTTGAATGGGATAATGATAAGCCAACTTTGGTAGCTTTAAGAGAAATAGAAGAAGGGCTTATCGATAGAGAAACTTTAGATAGAACTCTTGAAGAGGATGTCCTAATGGATGGCTTTGCTGCTCCTGAAGAGGGTGAGGCTGATTCAGCAGTATAATTGTTCTAATTGGAGCCTAACTTGACTGATAAGGCGCTCCCAAGCAAATCATTAAATAACTTTTCTGATAAGGACCTTCAAAGACTACCCTCTTATCTATCGGCTCCAGTTAAATCTTATTTAAGCAAGGTAGAAATAAAAAAAATTCAAAGAGCGTATACCTTTGCTTACATAGCTCATGATGGGCAAAAAAGAAAAGATGGATCAGCATATATTTCCCATCCAGTCGCAGTGGCAAAAATTGTAGCAGAACTTAAAATGGATCCTGATTCTATTTGCGCAGCATTAATGCACGATGTTCTTGAGGACTGCGATATTCAAAAAACAATACTAGAAAAACACTTTGGTAAAGATGTGGCACATATAGTCGATGGCGTTAGCAAGCTAGGTAAGATCCATATGCAAGATAAAGCTGAAACTAATGCAAATAACTTTCAAAAAATGGCTCTTGCAATGGCTAATGATGTAAGAGTTATTTTAGTTAAGCTTGCTGACAGGATACATAACATGAGAACTATTGATTTCATGCCAAGATATAAGCAAATCATTAAATCAAAAGAAACTCTTGAAATGTATGCACCTCTGGCTCTTCGAGTTGGGATGATAGACATTAAAAATGAATTAGAAGAAAGAGCTTTTAGGTGCATTCATCCTCTTCGAGCAGAAATGCTTGATTCAGCCATTAAAAAATCAAGCGGAGGAAGAAAAAAAATAATCGAAAAAATACGTAAAGAACTAAAATCTAACTTACAAAATAATAACATCAAAAGCGCAGCAGTTAAGGGCAGAGAAAAGAATGTTTATAGTATATATAAAAAAATAAAAACCAAACACAAACCCTTTTCAGAAATATTAGATGTTTATGGATTTAGAATCTTAGTTGATAGTGTGGATGAGTGTTATAGAGCAATCGGGATTATACATAATTACTATGCGCCATTAGAGAATAGGTTCAAAGATTATATTGCTATCCCAAAAATGAATGGGTATCAGGCTCTTCACACCACCTTGCTGGCATTAGACGCATTCCCAATCGAAGTTCAAGTCCAAACACGTAGCATGTTTGATACAGCCAATAGAGGAATAGCGGCACATTGGGGTTATAAGGTTTCAGAGAAGGCAAGAGGTCCAGAATTGAGAGCCAATAAGTGGCTATCAGGGCTAATAGAGCTGTATAAAAATTCTAAAAACTCAACAGAATTTGTTGAATCAATTAAGACAGATCTTGACCCTAAAGAAGTTTTTATTTTCTCACCAAAAGGACATATATATGGATTAAAAACTGGAGCAACGCCAATTGATTTTGCTTATGCTATCCATGAAGATCTTGGTGATACGATTATAGGATGCAAAGTTAACAGAAAAGAGGCACCTATAAATATTGTGCTGGAGAGCGGACAGACTGTAGAAGTAATAACTTCAAAGAAGAAAGAAATTATTATTGATCCCGCATGGTTAAATTTTGTTGTAACAAGTAAGGCTAGGAGTGGAATCAGGGCAAGATTAAGAAAACAAAAGATCTCATCTGCTCGAAAGGCGGGCAAGCTGATGTTAGAAACAGAGTTAAAACGATCTGGCTTAAAGTTATCTGACTATAAAGGAAATACTTTAAAGAGAGTTCTTAAATCCATTGGAGTAACTTCATTAACAAAATTAGTTACTGAACTTGGCCAAGGCCAAAGAACCGGCAACATTGTTGCAGAAAGATTTTATGAAGGACTTCAGATAAGAAAAGATTCTACCGATCAATCAATAATACCTTTAAAGCTCCTAGATAAAAAAATAGAAGGCGTAACAGTTGTATTTGCAAAATGCTGTAGGCCAGTTTTTGGTGATGAAATAGTTGCCCACTCTGATACTGAAAGAGGAATAGTTATTCATAATAAAATTTGCAAACAAGTTGTACCATTTTTATCAAAAGATTCCAGGTATCAATTGGCACTATGGGAAGAGGATGGCAAGAGCCATACCTATACGGCAAAATTAAAAGTAACAACGGAAAATAAAGTTGGAGTCCTATCAGAAGTTTTATCTATATTCACTAGAGAAGGCGTCAATGTGGTATTTGTAAATACTAATGCAATTGATAAAACCTTTGCAATTATTGATCTCGAAATAGAAGTAAATAATCTGGAACATATAGAAACTCTAATTATAAAAGTAAGTGCTAAGAAGTTCATCTCTAGCTGTGTTAGAGAAATCAATGAAACTTAATAAATCAATTTTTGTTCTTTTAATTATTGTATTATGTTCACTTCTTTTACTAAGAACATATGATGGAGAAATTGGCATGACAAAAAAAATAATTTTTACAGAAAATGCACCAAAAGCGATAGGACCATATTCGCAGGCAGTTCAGGCAGGAGGGTTTATATATATTTCTGGCCAAGTCCCTATTAACCCAGAGTCTGGTAGTGTTGTTAATGATTCCATTGAATCTCAAGCCCATCAAGTAATCAATAATATTGAAAGTATATGCAAGGAAGCAGGAAGGAGTTTGAGTGATATTGTAAAAATCACAATATATTTAACAAATTTGGATTATTTTACAGCTGTTAATCAGGTTATGGTTGAGAGGTTTCAAGAACCATATCCAGCAAGGGCTACTATAGAGATTTCTGCCTTACCTCTGAATGTTGATATTGAAATAGATGCGGTGGTTCTTGCAAATGAATAAGAACTTACTTTCTTTAAATGATCTATCTAAAGAAGACTTGTTGTCTTTGTTAGATTTCGCTGAAAAATTTATTGATGATGATGGAGGTTTCAAGAAGGAAGATCTATTCCCTGACAAGACCATAGCCAATATTTTTTTTGAACCAAGCACAAGAACTAAATGCTCATTTGAGATTGCTGCAAAAAACCTAGGCTGTTCAGTAATAGACTTCAATGTTTCGGGTTCCTCGGTATCAAAAGGCGAATCAATTTTTCAGACCGTTGATGCATTGTCATTAATGGGTATTGATCTTTGTGTTATTAGGCATGCGGATACTATTATTTCAGAACTTGCAGAATATATGCCCAATATGACCTTTATAAATGCTGGCGAGGGCACCACATCTCATCCGACCCAAGCCTTAATAGATTTAATGACCATCAAACAGTTCAAAAATAATATAGACAATCTAAAAATTACCATTATTGGAGATCTTGATCATTCAAGAGTTGTCAGATCATTTGTTGAAGGAGTATCCAATTTCGCAATAGATTCATTAACCTTTTCCGGACATCCGGACATGTGTAAACACTTTACTGACCCAGCCATTGGAAATTATGAACCAAACCTTGATATTGCAGTATCAGATGCAGATGTCATTATGGCTTTAAGAATCCAGCATGAAAGATTTGAATCTGATATGAATTTAGATATAGATGAATATAAAAGCTTATATCAGCTCACAACTGAAAGAATATCAATGGCTAAGGGAGATGCAATAATAATGCATC
>CALJHI010000081.1 GCA_938075575.1 uncultured SAR86 cluster bacterium
TAACATCATCTAGAACAATACCAAGACCTCCTTTAAGGTTTTTATCAACATAGGAAATTGGAAATGGTTTGATGATATCAAAGAGTCTAAACAAAATGAAAGCTAGCACTACAAATGAAATTCTTTCAGATTGAGTGGTATAAAAGATTGCTGGGTAGGCGCCTATCCACATTCCAGCTAACTCATCTATTACGATAGCTTTATGGTCTTTTTCATCAAGATCAACTGAAACTACATGGCAAATCCAAATAGCAAAAATAGTAGTAGCTAGAACTAACAAAGCAAGATTGTCTGTGTAATGAGAAATAATGATAAATAAAACCAAAGACACGGCAGAACCCCATGTGCCCGGTGCATATTTTGCATTACCAACACCCCCAAGTGTTGCAATGAGATGTGTAGGTTTTTTTAAATCTGGAAAATTATTCATTTAAAATGCTCATATCCTTCAATTGAAATATCATAACCTTTTTCAGAAAAAAATTTTATGGATTTATCGTTGGTTACTTCACCTATTTTGTAAAAATTAGTTATGTTAGCTTTGCTGGGAACCGTAAAACAGAGATCATAATCATCTCCGGCATTAACATCATTTATATCTTTGGTTATTGGTATTTCATCTAGATATATTTCAGCACCAACCCCCGAGCTGTCAAGGAGATGTTTAAGATCAACCAATAAACCATCTGAGGTATCAATGCATGCGCTTGCTATCTCGGATATTTTTTCTCCAAGAGCAAATTTTGGTTTTGGTTTAAGGTAGTAGTTAGTATTAATAGATTCTTTTAATCCAGACTTTAATTCATTCAATCCTTGTTTTGCTCTGCCTACTTGCTCTGAAATATAGATTCCATCTCCTTCTCGTGCTCCATTTCTTTTTAATATAGCTTTGTTATATGGCTCTCCATAAACAATTACATTTATATTTAAGGGCCCTTTTACAAAATCACCTCCAATCAAAGGTATTTCATATTCATCAGATATTTCTTTTACCCCGCTTGCAAAGTCTTCATACCATTCTCTATTGTTTATTAAATTTGAAATTGAAATACTAAAAGCGATAGGTCTGCATCCCATTGCAGCAATATCACTTAGCGCAACTGCAATAGACCTATAAGCTATTAATGAAGGCTTGATATCTTTTGGGAAGTGAATGTCTTCAATAGAAGAATCTACAGAGGTAACAATAGGTTTAGAAGATGTAAAGGCAGCACAATCATCACCTGGAGGGATGATTATGCTGTTTTTAGAATAATATTTAGAGCCAATATCTTTAAATAGATCTATTAGCTCAAACTCTGATGCCAATGATTAGCTAGGGTATCTTTCAAATAACCCTGAGGCTCCCATTCCGCCTCCAACACACATTGTAACCACTCCAAATTGAGCATCTCTTCTAACAAGCTCTCTGGTTAAATGGCCAACACATCTTGAACCAGTCATTCCAAATGGATGTCCAATAGAGATTGAACCACCATTAACATTTAATTTATCCATTGGAATACCAAGCTTATCTCTGCAGTATGCTACCTGAACTGCAAAAGCTTCATTAAGCTCCCATAAATCAATGTCAGACATTTCCATACCATAATTTTTAAGAAGTTTTGGTACAGAATAGACTGGCCCAATACCCATTTCATCTGGCTCACAACCCATAGTCGTAAAACCTCTAAAATATGCAATTGGCTTAAGGCCATGCTCAAGCGCTTTCTCTTCTGACATTATTAAGTTTACAGACGCGCCATCAGATAACTGAGAAGAATTACCTGCTGTAACACTTCCGTTTTCTGGATCAAAGACTGGCTTTAATCCAGCGAGGCCTTCGAGGGTAGTTGTTGGTCTATTGCACTCGTCCTTGTCCACAGTAACCTCTACTTCTTTAGATTCTCCAGTTTCTTTATTCATTAGAAGCATTTTAGTATCCATAGGAATTATTTCATCTTCATATATGCCTGCTTCCTGGGCAGCAGCAGTTCTCATTTGACTTTCAAATGCTAATTCATCCTGAGCCTCCCTAGAGATACCATATCGTTTTGCAACAACTTCTGCAGTCATTCCCATTGGATAGTATATGCCTGGAGATTGCTCAGCTAATTTTTCATTAACAAAATTATCTGTATTCATTTTCATCATAGAGATTGTTTCAGCACCACCAGCAATTACTGTATCGTAACAACCAGCCATTATTTGACCTGCGGCCATAGAAATTGACTGTATTCCAGATGAGCAGTATCTATTAATAGTTGTTCCGCCTGTTGTCATTGGAAGCTTAGAAAGAACAGCGGCATTTCTTCCAACGTTATGTCCTTGTGCTCCTTCAGGATTTCCACAACCCATAATGATATCTTCAACTGCTTCAGGTGGAAGGTTTGGGTTTCTATCAAGCAAAGCATCAATAATATGAGCTAACATATCATCTGGCCTTGTCATGTTAAATCCGCCTCTGTGAGACTTGGCTAGACCAGTTCTTACGCTGTCGACTATAACAACATTTTTCATAATTTCTCCATTGGTAAAAAATTTACAAGATTATTCTAATCGATCCTCGTCACTTCTGAAAGCTTTATACCAACTTGGTATCAAATCAATCTCAAGCTCTTTGGCTTTCTTCAAAATATAAGGAATGGTGATAGGGCTAAAAGGTAATATGACTAGAACCCCCAAACCAACACTCTTGAAAACTTGAGTAAGTTGTTCGTTTGCATAGTCAAGCTCATCCTCTGATGCAGTGCCCTCGATATATTTAACATATATATCAAGCATCTTCCTATTCTCATCTGATTCCTCTAAGAAGCTCTCCTTTAATTTTAAAAGGTACTGTTGTAATTTTTTTGAATTCATAATTAAGTTATTATTATGCTACATTTCTTATTATGAAAAAATCAGAAAAAGCTGCATTAATAGTAAATATTTTAGACCGCCATTATCCCAGCACTCCTGTTCCATTAGATCACCAGGACCATTTTACTCTTCTTGTTGCTGTTCTTCTTTCAGCACAATGCACTGACGAAAGAGTGAATAAGGTAACGCCAACTTTATTTTCTAAAGCTAAGAATCCTTTAAAGATGTCTAAGTTAACAGAGGATGAAATATATAGAATTATAAAGCCATGCGGTCTTGGTCCAAAAAAATCTAAAGCAATTAAGGCCCTTTCTGAGATATTGGTCAATGAATATGATTCAGAAGTACCAAGTGACATTAGAAAACTTGAAAAACTTCCTGGGGTTGGACATAAAACAGCTTCAGTTGTTATAAGTCAAGGCTTTGGTATTCCGGCCTTTCCTGTAGATACTCATATCCATAGACTTTCACAAAGGTGGGGGTTAACAAATGGAAAAAATGTAGTTAAAACAGAAAGGGATCTTAAAAAGATCTTCCCAAAGGATAAATGGAATAAACTACATTTACAGATCATATTCTGGGGAAGAGAATTTTGTAAGGCTAGAAGCTGTTATGCGCTTGAATGTAAGATATGTAAGACATGTAATCCAAAAAGAGTAAGGCGTTTTGTCCACAAGCAGCCTTAGATGATTTAAAATATAGCCTCTAATAAATGTTTTTGGAGCAAAAATTGTTTAATAAGATTAAGAATGGTCTTTTAGGTAAAAAAAAACTAGTGTCAAAGTCTGATACTATTTTTTCTAATACTCAAAGTATAGAGGCTTATGATGGCGAGTTGTGGGATTCATTAAAGAAAGAGTCACAGCGACAAGAAGATCATATAGAGCTGATAGCATCTGAAAACTATGCAAGCAATAGAATACTTGAAGCGCAAGGCTCTGTCCTTACAAACAAGTATGCGGAAGGATATCCCTCTAAAAGATATTATGGTGGATGCGAATTTGTCGATATTGCGGAAGACTTAGCAATTGCTAGAGCGAAAGAATTATTTGGAGCTTCATATGCAAATGTTCAACCTCATTCTGGTTCATCAGCAAATGCTGCAGCATTTTTAGCCCTTCTAGAACCAAATGACATAATTTTAGGTATGAGCCTGGACCATGGTGGTCACTTAACACATGGTGCTAAAGTTAATTTTTCAGGAAGAAATTATGTTAGTTACCAATATGGCCTGCACCCGGAGACTCATGATATTGATTATGGGCAAGTTCTGGAGATGGCAAGAAAACATAACCCAAAACTAATTATTGCTGGTTTTTCTGCATTTTCAGGAATAATTGATTGGTCAAAATTTAGAGAAATCGCTGATGAAGTTGGAGCATACCTGCTTGTTGATATGGCTCATGTTTCTGGCTTGGTTGCAGCTGGACTTTATCCATCCCCAGTTCCATACGCTGATGTAGTTACTTCAACAAC